>CALBXO010000734.1 GCA_937890335.1 uncultured Pseudomonadota bacterium
CGTGGCTGATCATGCGCCTCCTGGCGGGGCGCGATCACAAGCGGCTCTCGCTCGTCACCTACGTCACCGTCCTGCACATTCTCTCCGGCTTCGCGGCCGCGATCGGCACCGTGCAACAGGCCAGCTTTGCGCGGGATCTCCACCTGACCGCGGTGATCCTTGCCGTGGTGGCGCTCATCGGCATGGCGGTGCTCGTCGTGTTCAGCGTCATTCTGCCGCGCCTGCACCTTCGCACGCCGCGCATCCTTCACGATGTCGTCTTTGCGCTGGCCACCGGCGTCGCGATCTTCTTCATCGCGTCCCGCATGGGCTACAACCTGTCCGGTCTGATCGCGACGTCAGCGGTGCTCACCGCCGTCATCGGCTTCTCCCTGCAGGGCACGCTCGGCAACATCATCGGAGGTCTGGCCCTGCAGCTGGACCGATCCATTCGCGTCGGCGACTGGATCCAATACGGGGACTCCATCGGCCGCGTCACCGACATCCGCTGGCGCCACGTCGATGTGGAGACACGAGACTGGGAGACGGTCGTGATCCCCAACTCCGAGCTCGCGCAGCATACGGTCAAGGTGCTGGGCCGACGCGGCGGACAGCCCGAGCAGTGGCGGCGTACGGTGGAGTTCCGCGTGGACTATCGATTCCCGCCCACCGAGGTCATCAAAGCCGTCGAGGCTGGCCTGTGCGGCGAGGGGCTGGAGCGTATCGCGCGGGCACCGGCACCGCATGTGCTGCTGCTCGACTTTGGCGAGTCGTATGGCGTCTATGGCGCCCGCTTCTGGCTCAAGGATCTCCTCTACGACGAGAAGACGGACAGCCTCATCCGCACGCGGATCTTCTTCGCGTTAAGCCGCGCCGGAATCCCGCTGTCTCGGCCGGCGCACTCGGTCTTCATGACCGAGACGCAGAAGCGGCTCGAGCAAAAGAACGAGCGGCACCGCGCCTGGCGGCTCGAGGCGCTGGGCACCATCGAGCTGTTCAAGGACCTGGAAGCGACCGAGCGCGAGTACCTGGTAGACAACCTGGTCTACAGCCCGTTCACGGCGGGCGAGATCCTGCTTCAGCAAGGCGTCCAGGGGACCAGCCTCTACGTGCTGATGGCCGGACGGGCGCAGCTGCGGGTCAAGCTGGGTGGTGAAGAGCACGTGATGCAGGACCTGGAGAGCCCCAACTTCTTCGGCGAGATGTCTCTGCTGACCGGAGACCCGCACACCGCGTCCATCGTCGCAATGGACGACTGCGAGTGCTACGTCCTCCACAAAAAGCCCTTCCAGCACATCATCGAGCACCGCCCAGAGGTCGCAGACCAGCTCGCAGCCGTGCTCGCGCACCGCCGCATGGAACTGGACGCGTTTCGGGCCAAGATGGGCGGTGAGGACTCAGGTGGGGACGTGGACACCCGCACCTGGGAGCTGGTGAAGAAGATTCGGGACTTCTTCCAGCTGGAGGGGTAGCACCGGGATCACGCCAGGAGGTCGGCGACGGCGTCCTGCTCGCTCTGGAGCTCCTCCCACGAGCGCTTGAGGGCGGCCTGTGCAAAGTCGTTGAGCTCGAGCCCCTGGGCGATCTCGTATTGGAACGGTGCGGTGATCTTGCACGGGAACGAGAAGATCAGGCCCTCCGGCACGCCGTAGCTTCCGTCCGACGGGACCGCCATGGAGACATAGTCACCCGTGGTGTTGCCCGTGGCCCAGCTGTTGATGTGGTCGATCGCCGCAGAGGCGGCGGAGGCCGCAGACGAGCTACCGCGCGCCTCGATGATGGCCTTGCCGCGGCTCTGCACCGTCTTCAGGAAATCGCCCTCGAACCACGCGGAGTCGTCAATGACCTCGGTGGCGGGCTTGCCGCCAATCGTGCAGCCAAACCAATTCGGGAACATCGTCGGCGAGTGGTTACCCCACACGACCAGGTTCTTGATGTCGTTGACGCCGGCGCCAGACCTGGCCGCCAGCTGCGCCATGGCGCGGTTCTGGTCCAGTCGGGTCATGGCGGTGTAGTTGCGGGCGTCCGTTCGCTTGACCTGGCTCTTGGCGATGAGCGCGTTGGTGTTGCACGGGTTGCCGACCACCAGGACCTTGACGTCCTTGGCGGCGTTCTCGTCGATGGCCTTGCCCGTGCCGACGAAGATCGGACCGTTGCCGCGGATGAGGTCCGCGCGCAGCTGGCCGGGTCCGCGGGGCTTGGCCCCGACGAGCAGCGCCACGTCCACGTCACCAAAGGAACCCTCCGGGTCGGACGACACCTGCGTGCCTGCCAGCAGCGGAAAGGCGCCGTCCTCCAGCTCCATGACAACGCCCCGGCACGCGTCCAGCGCCTGCGGGATGTCCACGAGGTGAATGATGACAGGCTGATCGGGGCCCAGCAGGTCGCCGGAGGCGATGCGGAAGAGCAGGGCGTAACCGATGTTTCCGGCGGCGCCGGTGACTGCTACACGGACAGGGGCTTTGGACATTTTGTTCTCCATCAGATTTGGGGCGCCAGAATACCCAGGCACACCACAGACACAAGCGCCTTGACGCAGGCGTGTTTCCTGCGCACCCAACTACCATGTTCGCCCGCGCGCGCAAACACCTGGTCCGGCTCATCTACCTCGTCGTGGCCGGCATTGGGTTGTTGGCTTGGGCCGGGCCCGACGGCGACACGGCGCGACCGCGGGAGGTGGAGGTGGTCGAGCGACCCGGCTCGGGCCCCTCGTCCACCCAGGAATTGCGGATCGCCACCTGGAACATCGCCCGCGCCCGTGGGCCCTGGTGGGACCATTCCCACGACTCCGCGCACCGGGTCGCCGTGCGGCTTGCGGGAATCCAGTCGACGATGGACGGCGTCGGGGCGGACGTGGTCGTTCTGCAGGAGGCAGACCTGGACTCCGCCCGGAGCGCCAGGATCGACCAACCGAGCTGGTTGATGGACGAGGGGCGCTACCCCTACCTGGCCGCGGTCCCAAGTTGGGATCTGGGTTATCTGGCCTGGCCCCTGACCCGCCCCTCGGACCACATCGGACGCGTGAAGATGGGGCACGCCGTGTTGAGCCGCCACCGGCTGCGCGCCCACCGCTACCTCCCGCTGCCCCAGCCGACGGAACACAGCCGGCTCAAGAACCTGTTCTGGGTCCATCGGGCCATCCAGCACGTCGTCGTCGATTTCCGTGGGCAACCTGTGCACATTCTGAACCTGCACCTGGAGTCCCGCAGCCTGCCCAACCGCAACGATCAGATGGCACAACTGGTCCAGACGATTCGCGGCCTGGACGGCCCCGTGATTGCCCTCGGCGACTTCAACACTCTGCCTCACGACGCGTTGCGGCGGCACGGGTTCACTGACCACGCCGACTTTCGCGCCGACCGCTCCATGGAGTCGCTTCGTCGCCAACTTCCGACATTCCGCGAGGGTCTTGACGGCCGGAACAACGCGCCGACCGCGACCTTTCCCAGCGTGGAACCACAGCGTCGGCTCGACTTCGTGCTCTACTCACCACACTTTGCGGCCGCCGATTGTGACGTGATCAAACCGTTTGAGATGGAGGTCGGGTCGCAGCCCTCGGACCACCTCCCCATCGCCTGTACATTTCGCGTGGTCCCACCATCGCAGTGACCGACGACACACAGCCGCGCACGCCCTCCGTCCATGGCGACCACGGCGGGCTTTGACCGGGGTGCCCGCGAACATACAGTGGCTCCAACCGGGTCTTCCTACCCAGATGGCACCTACCGGCGCAGGGACTTCGGGTCCCGCAGGAACTGCTTCTGCAGCGCCTCGGTGTAGCCGAGCGTGGCGGAGGTGGTCAGGCTCGCCACCGCCCGCAGAACCTGCTCGGACGGGCCCACCACGTCAATCGTGTGCTTGCTGCCGTTCTTCATGCCCAGATAGACCTGCTCAAAGACGGTGCCACCGCCGCGCCGGCGGACCGTGTAGAGGTAGACCCAGACCACATCTTCGGGTCGATCACGCAGGATCTTCACGAACGCTGGCGTGCGCCACCTGTAGAAAAGCGTGAGGAGGAAAAAAAACAGCGCCAGTCCGAGCGCTCCAGCCGCGACGAAGACCCATTGCAGGCCCCCGGAGTGGCGGTCCAGACAGTACTCGATCAGGTCCTTGCCCTTGGTGGCACGCTTGCACCGCTTCCGCGCCGCCTTCTTGTCGTACGCCGGTCCCCTGTACGTGTTGCGCATGCAGTGCTTGTAGGGGCTGACCCCGTCCCGGTAGGACTCGGCGCACGCCTGCATAGGAACCCCGATCTCGATGGCGCCGAGCGCCGTAGGCACGATGGCCCCGCCGACCGCGAACAAGGTCAGCACCACAAGAAACGTCACGCTCCGGTACTCCTGGACGATGCGCGCCAGCAGCTCCTTGTCCCACCAGCCAGGGATGTCGAACTTCGGCGGCACGGTGCGCGGTGTGCGCTTGTCCACCTTCCTCTTCGCCGCCTCGGCAAACTCGCGGTCCTGCTGGACCTTCCACTCGGGTGGCACGTCCATCTCGACTTTGAACGCGAACACCAGCAGCGCGGGATCTGTGCCGGGCACATACCCACCCCGAATCCGCATGCCGCCAGGCCGGTACCGTGCCCAGTGTCCGGTGTCGTCGGCATCGGCGCCGCGCTCGAGCAGGAAGTAGCACGCCTCTCCACCCTCCGCCTTCGGAAAGGCGATGAGAGCGCCCCAGGCCTCAGTGACATGCAGAGCCGGAGGGAGAGTCACCACGTAGGCGTCGTACCCATGAATCGACGCGACGGAGACCCGCAGCAGGCTCGGCAGCTCGTCACTGCCGGTCTCCTCCCCGGCCTTGTCCCACAGCGACCGCAGCCACTTCGCGGCTCGGCTCCCCGACAATTCCTTGCGGGCGCCCGCGGGGTCGTCGAGGACGGCGTCCCGCAACACGCGGTGCGCAAACTGGTAGTGGTGCTGCCTCATGCAGGTCTCCTTGGACAAGCGCAGGGGCCCCACTATCACAGGCGCAGCCCGCCACGCCACGCCCACCGCCACTGCGCCCGTCGCACGAGGTGCGTGGGCGCAGTATCTTGCCAATCGGAGCCGATCCAACTGCCCGACGCCAGAAGGTGGTTCCGCGCATCGACGGTGCCGTCACAGGGCCGGTCAGGGCACTCACACGACTACGCGTCCAGGCGCAGCGCGCCCTCCACGGCATCGATCACCAGACCCGCGAGATCCTGCGACTGAGATACCGCGACGCGCCTGACCGCGTGCATCGGCGTCGCCGGGATCGCCAGGTCCACCACGGCCATTCCCGGCAGCGGCGCCAGCGCGGCCGGAACCACCACCAGGAGACCCTCCTCGGCCGCGAGGGCCGCCGCATGCACAGGGTCGTCGAGGTACAGGGCGACGCGACGCGCGACACCCGGCGGCCACCCATCTCCTGGCACACCCAGCAGGGGCGCAGGCGCGACGAAAGCAGCCTCCGCCAACGCCTCGGGCCCCACAGCAACAGCGTCCGCCAGCGGGTGCTCGGCCGGACACAGCAACACCGACTGCATCGCCGTGAGCGCCAAGAGCTCCAGGTCGTCGCCAGAAATGGGCACAGGCACAAACGCCACATCCAGCGCGCCCTGCCGCAACAGGGTCGGCACCTGGGCCGGCTCCACAACGCGCACCCGCGGGACGAGGCGGGGGTGGTCACGCCGCAGCCGCGCCAACGCCCCACTGACCAGAATCTGCCCCCTCACGGACACCCCCACGCGCGCGGAGCCGATGAGCACCTCTCCGGTCGCCTCCACC
>CALBXO010000735.1 GCA_937890335.1 uncultured Pseudomonadota bacterium
CGCCAAACTCCCAATACGTGTTCGCGCCGACCGTGCGCTCCTCAATCCGGCCGCTGCCGTCGGTGAAGTAGTGGTCGACCCAGACGCCGGGACTTACAAACCGCGCGAGATCCCCCTCGGAGCGGTAGTACCAATCTGCCTTCGAGTATCCGCGGCTGTAGCCGGTCCGCGGGATGAACCCTGCCTCGCTTCGGAAGTCGTCGCTGACGTGCTCGGTCAGCCCCTGGAGCCGGAAGGAGTCGGAGCGCCACGTCAGCGCGCCGCGTGCGGCCACGCCGCTCTTGTGCACGTCGTCGTGGTCGCGGCTCTGCGAGCTGAACGCGCTCAGATCCCCAAAGACGCGCTCGGACAAGTGGCCGTCGAGGTCCGCCCCTTGCACCAGGTTGAAGGCGTCGCCGCCGAGGTCCTTGTGGATCAGGAAGCCGCCCACCGCACCCTTGCCCACGTCCCGTTGCAGCCGCACGACGCTGGTCGTCGCCGCCATGCCCTCGGGGGTGGACAGGCTGCTGTCCAGGAGGCTGCCGGGCGCTTCCGGGTCACGTGCGGCGAGCAACCCGACGCGCCAACCGCCGGCCCGCCCGGTGGTTTTGGCCGCGATCTCCGGGCGGCCGATTGCGCGCGTGTACACCACGCCGAGCGGTGTCTCGAACAGGTCCCGGCCCTCAAGGAAGAAGGGGCGCCGCTCGCTCAGGAAGAGGGCGAACCGGTTGTTGAGCGTCAACTGCCCTGGATCCGCCTCGACCTGTGAAAAGTCAGGGTTGGCGACGGCGTCGGCTGTCAGCGCGGGTGTGATCCCCCATTTGGCGCCGAGCCCGAAGCCCAATTGGGCGCCGCACCCGCGCAGCCGTCCGAGTGAGGGCCGCAGCGCGCACTCCTCGTCGACGGCGTCCGTCCAGCTGGCGGTGACCTCGGGGTTCAACTCCACGGCGCGCCCGGGTGTCCGTCCGCCCAGGCCGGTGAGCGTGCCGGCCTGCGCCAGAAATGTGTTGGAGTCGCGATCGATGGGCGCCCAGCTCAGTGACTGTTGCTGCTTCCAATGCGAGACCGTGACGTGGGCGCGCCACGCATCCACGGACGGGTCAAAACGGAGGCTCCGGAACGGGATCTCGATCTCGGCGGTCCACCCGCCGTCGTGCTGGTAGGTCGCGGCGTCGAACAGAGAGTTCCATGCGGTGTCCGACCCGCCTCGATCATCGACCGTGGCGTCGCGCAGGACGCCGCTTGCGCTGACCTGGAACGAATAGCCGCGCCGTCCGTCTCCCCAGGGGTCGAGCTGGACCTCGACGGAGTCTCCGCCCGGGTTGGTATCTCGGGGCCCGAGCGGGGCGAAGATCTCGTACCCGGGGGAGTCCACCCTCACGAGAAAATAGAGCGCGTCGGACGTGGCGAACGCGCGCGCGTGCGCCTGAACGAGGGGGGCGACGTCTGTGCGCGGTGCAAAGACCGTGAAGCCGTCGAGAAGGGCGGCGCGCTCCCACGCCGTTTCGGCGGGGATGCCGTCCAGCACGACGTCGGCGTCCAGTACGGGCACCGCGGCCGACGGGCCGGCAGAGGCGGTGGCCGCAAGGAGCATCAGACACAGTGAGATCCAGGAAAAGCGCAACACCCATCCGTTGTACTCCGGGGGCGCGCCGCGCGTCGACAGATTGGCAAGCCCCCGGTCCTTGCGGGGCGGCGTTCCAGCGCCACCGACTGCCGAGCCGGCCAGGGCCCTAACCGGGACCCGCTCCCACGGTCAGGCCCAGCGCAAAGGGGGTGAGCCGGACGATGTTGCGGGCGTCGTCAATTCCGCGGTGGTGCGTGCCCGTCAGTGGCATCCCCATCTTGCGCAGCGCGCCGGCCATCCCGAACCGTCGGCGCGTATTGTGCTGCTCGCTGAACCGCGCCTTGATGTTGACGTGTGCGGCGGGCAGCGGAAATGCGACGCCGTGGTGCGCGGTGTCCTGTTCAAATTGTGTGTGGTCGTAGGCACCCCATGAGCCCCAGATGGCCGGCGCGAGCGGTGCCCACCAGTCTGCGAGCGCCGCAGCCACCTCTGGGAACGTCAGCGCTGCGTCCACGTCCGCCTGCTCGATGGTGGTAAGGCCGGAGCAAAACGGTGTCAGGATGGGGTGACGGACCGGGCGTACGAACGCCTGGAACTCGGTGGTGACAGTCAGCGTGCGGCGGTTGAGCACCACCGCGCCAATCTCGATGATCTCCATCTCGCGGCGCGGGACCAACCCGCCGTCGTCGCACGTCGCCTCGACGTCGACGACGATGATGTTCTCGATTTCTTCGTACATGGCGGCAGTCTTGGGCACCGGCGGCGGCTTGCGCAAGTGCACCGGCGGCGGTACCCCTTGGCGATGGCTGTTCAGGATCGACTCTCCGCGCTGCGCGCCCTCCTGCACGAACCGCCCGGGCGCACCGCCTGGGCCGGGCTGTGCGGACTGTTCGAGTCGTGGCCCGCGGCGGATCGGCTCCTGATGGGCGTGTCCTATGCCGCCGGGCATCTGGAAGATTGGCCCGACGACCTGCGCACCGCGCCGCCATTGTGGGTGCAGCGCTTCGGCGCCGCGCCCAACGACCCCCGCTGGGGGTTGATCCGCATTGTGGATTTTCTCAGCGTTGAGCTGGGGACTGAGGGGGTGAGCAACCTGCTCACTGGCGCCCTGGTTGGCCACGTGACGGAGCTTGGTCTGGCGCGGACGCGGATTGGCGACGACGGCGTCGCTCAATTGGCCGCACACCCCGGACTTGCGGGCGTCCGGAAGTTGAACCTCAGCGGCAACCGTATCCAGTTGCGCGGTCTCGAGTCCTTCCTCGCGTCGCCCCATCTGGTGGGTCTGGAGGCGCTGGACCTGTCGGGAAACTGGATTCTGGAGGCCGGCGCCGGGGCTCTGTCCGAGACGCGGGCACTGCCGTCGCTGTCCTGGCTGGACTTGAGCTACAACAACATCGGCGACGCTGGGGCCGAGCTGTTGGGCAGATCCGACAATCTTCAGCGTCTCCAGCACCTGGATCTGCGAGGCAATCGACTTGGCGCGGTCGCGGCGGCGGCGTTGGCGGGCTCCTCGTCCGCCGCAGGGCTGCGTCACCTCAACCTACGCAGCAACGACATGGGCCTGGAGGGTGTGCGAGCGCTCGCGGGCGGTGGTCTGCGGGGGCTGCGGGAGCTGGTGCTCAGCGCGGCCAATCTGGGGCCCGCCGCGTTCTCCGCGCTCGCGTTCAGCGGCGGCCTTGACGGGCTGGAAGTGCTCGATGTCAGCGAGAACCATCCGGACGCGCCCAGCGTCGCCGACCTGGTGGCATCCGGGCGGTTGGCGGCGCTGCGACACCTGGACCTGAGCAGCTGCGCGCTGGGTCCAGACGGCGGCCGGGCGCTCGCAGGCGGCCCCGCGCTGCCCGCGCTGCGGCACCTGGATCTGGGGGACGCGGATCTAGGGCCGGACGGGGTCGTTGCGTTGGCCGCTGCCCCGATGCTGGACGCGGTCACCTACCTCGACTTGCAGCGCAACCTGGCCGGAGAGGAGGGCGTGCTCGCGCTGGCGCGGTCGTCGCGGCTGGCGTCGTTGCGGGTGTTGCGGCTGCACATCAACCGCCTCGGGGCCTCGGGTGCCATGGCGCTCGCGTCGGCCGAACAGCTCGACCAGCTGCTCCATCTGGACGTGACGGGCAACGGCATCGGCGAGGAAGGATTTGCCGCGCTGTGCGCGGCGCCGCAATTCGCCCAGGTGGTGCACCTGTCGCTTGTGGGCAACAACATCGGCGACGACGGGTTTGCCGCGCTGGTCGGGCAGCCGCTTGGCGCCGGCGTGCGCACCCTCCACGCCAGTCACAACCTGATCGGCGACGCCGGCCTTTCGGCCGTCGCGGCGGGGGGGGCGCTGGTCACGGTCCGGGAGCTCAATCTCTACGGAAACTTCATCACCGACGCAGGCGTCGAGGCCCTGGCGAGCAGCCCTCACGTGGCCGCCCTGACGGCCTTGGACCTGGGCAAGAATCCCATCGGTGACCGGGCAGCGCAGGCGCTGGCCGACTCCCCCTACTTGCGACGCCTCACGACGCTGTCGCTGACCGGCTGTCAGATCTCCGACCTGGGCCTGGCCGCGCTCAAGACCCTGCCACGCCTCGTGGAACTCGACATGGGCTAGTGTTTCTGCGCAGGGACATTGGTGAGTTTCCGGCGAGCAACTCGGCCGGAGGTCAAGGAACGAGG
>CALBXO010000736.1 GCA_937890335.1 uncultured Pseudomonadota bacterium
TCATCCCGAAGTTCGACGAGTCGACCAGCGACTACCGCGAGAAGCTCACCCCCAGCACGGAGCTCCTGCGCCGGGTGCGCCGATACCTCGACGAGAGGCGCCTGGTTACCACACTCGTCAACGTCAATCGGCCGCGCTACGTGGACATCAGCGTCAAGGTGGACGTGATCCGCGCCTCGACCGGCTCGCCGGAGAAGGTCAAGCGCGAGATTGAGCGCGCGCTGCGCGTCTTCCTCCACCCCATCCGCGGCGGACGTGGTGCCAAGGGCTGGCCCTTCGGCCGCAACGTCCTCAAGATGGACCTCTACCACGTGGTCGAAGAGGTCGATGGCGTCGAGTTTGTCGACCGCATCCGGCTGATCGACGAGGACCACAACATCCTCGTGGACCAAATCAAGATCGGACCCGATGAGCTCCCCTACCTCGTTGAGGTGGACGTCACCGAGAAGGCCAGGGAGAAGCTCCTCTGATGCGCGAAGTCGTCAAGAAGAAGCTCAAGGTCCCAAAGCTGACGGACCTGACGGTCAAGAACGCCGCCATCGTGCTTCAGACCGCCGGTTTCCCAGCGCCCGACGTACAATTCGTCGAGAGCTACGAACCGCAGTCGACCGTCGTCAACCAGACGCCGAGTCGCGGTCAGATCGTCGACAACGACACGGCTGTCGAACTTCAGGTCAGCCGCCGAAGCCTCATCCGCTTCCTTCCCGGCATCTACCATCGCAACGCCGACGACGACACCAACATCGTCCGCAGCCTCCTGTGGGTGATCCAGCACATGCTGGATTCCGTCGGGGAGAAGATCGAGAACATCCACTCGTTCTTTGACCCGTACGAGACCCCAGAAGAGTTCCTGCCCTGGTTGGGCGCCTGGGTCGCGTTCACACTGGACGAGAACTGGCCGGTCGAGAAGAAGCGCTACCTCATCAAGCGCGCCGTCGACTTCTACCGAATCCGCGGAACCGTCCGCGGCATCAAGCTGTTCCTGAAACTCTTCACCGGGCAAGAGCCGGAGATCATCGAGAACGAGTGGCCCTTCAAGGGCTTCCAGATCGGGGTCCATTCGACCATCGGTGTGGACTCGATCATCCTCCCGCCCGTCAACCTCGCGCACACATTCATCGTGGACTACCCGCTGCATCCCGATGACGTGTCCGACGAGATGATCATCAAAATTCACGACATCATCCGGTCTCAAAAGCCGGCCCAAACCACGTATTTCTTGCGCTTCCGCGGTCAGCGCAAAGCGCTGTCCAGCTTTGGTATCGTCATCGGCGAGCACGTCCTCGGAGCGGGGATGGAGGTCGTCGACGCCGGCGAGATCGAAGAGAAGGAGTACACCACCGCCAGGGGTGACTGAGAATGACGACGGACGAGAACGTCTTCAAGAGGATCAACTTCTTCAAGGGTTTCGTCACCACCGAAGACGACTGGAACCACGCAGAGCGCTACCACGTAGACAAGCGCAAACTGCACAACCGGGCGTTTCACGGCGTTGGCGTCGTGCCCGGTTGGTCGGATGAGTTCCGGGTCGCGCCGCGAGGCAAAGGTGAGTTGAGCGCCGAGATCTTCCCCGGCTATGGCATCGACGGACAGGGCAACGACGTAATGCTCTGGAAGCCGACGATCCTCCCGCTCAACAAGGGCGACTACAAACTGCCGCAGACCATCTACCTGGTCGTGCGCTACGTGGAGGAGCACACGGACTTCATCGCGTACAAGCAGAACCTGGACTTCAAGGGACATCGGCGGATCGCAGAGATGTGCAAGCTGGAGTGGACCGAGAAGGAACCGGACTACACGTCCGAGATCGAACTGTGCCGGGTGGCCCTGACCAAGGACGCCACGGCACTTGAGATCCCAAAGGATCCCCTCGACCCCGGCCCGAACACGATCGATCGGCGCTACGTCCCTTACGCCGGTGTCGCCGGCGGGTTCATCGAGGCGTCGATTCTCCTGCAGCTGCGCATGCTGCTCAAAGCCGCCCGCGAGCACTTTGGTCGTCTGTGGCGCGAGCAACAGGTGGCCTCCGCGGGCGTGGTGCACCAGGCATTGGTCACCCTGAGCATGCTCGTCGAAACTGGCACGCTGCGCCCGGAAAATGTCGTTAACATCATGGAGCTCATCGCTGAAATGCAGAGCGATGTGGTCGGCGAGATTGAAGCGACCAAGCCGGGAATGAGCGCCAAGAGCGAGTTCAAATCCTTCAAGAACAACATCGAGCTGCTGCGCAATGCCGTTGGAGAGGGCAAAACCGCCCTCGCCGCCGGGACCATGGACTCAGAAAAGCTCATGGACGTGGTGGGGTACCAAGGCAAAGGCGCCGACGCCATTGGCAAGGTGGTCAGTGTCTCCGCACCGGTGCGCGCTGCGGCGGTCGAAGCGGAGCCCTCCGGCGACGCCGGCGGAAGTCTGCGCATCATCCTGGACAACGATCCGGGTTGGGAGGCCGTCAAGGTCCGCTCGGAGCCTTTCACGGAGACCATCGTCGTCAATGGCGTGACGTGGAGCCTGGTCGACGACATCGACATGCTCGACAAGAAGTCGGAGGAGGAGCACGCCTTCACGATCCGCGAGGCGCGCGACCAATACCGCATGCGCCAGAAACAGCGGTACCCGGACGGCACGCACCTCAGCGACGCGGGCATCGCCCATGAGGGAGGGTACGCGGAGTGGGAGATCCACAACGTGACCCCCAACGTCGACCTCGTCATCATTCGCCGAATGGACTACGTCCGCGCGGACTACGAGTGCGAGGTCTACTGCGAGGGCGAGCTTGTGGGTGTGATTCCCTGCCCAGGCGACGACAGGCGCTTCCGGTGGCGCAACTGGCCGTTCCAGATCCCGGCCAAGTTCATCACCAAGGATCGGCTGCGAATCCGGCAGGTCATGCAGACCGCGGATCGCGACATCAATTTCTTCCACCTCTGGTTCTACCAAAGCCTCTGACGCGCCCGCTGTGGGCCGGCCCTCACCACGAGGAAAGCCGGTCACAGCGACCTCCACGTTGACTCGCCCTGTAGACCGGCTAGAGTACCCCGCTGGCTGGTGACCGAGCGGAGCTGCGCGATGAACTTTTGGCGAATTCTGTGTCTATGTGGGCTGATCGTTCTCGGCTCCGCCTGTTCCGATGAAACCCCCGGTGGCGGCGGATCCTCCCTGACCTGTGGGGAGGCCTACAATTGCGTCGTCGACTGCGACGCCGCAGACACTGCGTGCGCGGACGCGTGCCTGGGCCGCAGCCCTTCGGAAGCGCGAGCTGCGTTGTCCGCCGTCCGGACCTGCGCCGAGACCTGCAACTTCGAGCGACAATGCTTCGCCGAGAACTGCCAGTCGGCGTCCAGCGCCTGTGGCTGCGGGCCCGGTGAGAGGCTGGTCGGAGACGAATGCCGCGCCGTGGGCAACAACG
>CALBXO010000737.1 GCA_937890335.1 uncultured Pseudomonadota bacterium
CCGTTTTGTGCCGGTCGTGCTTCACCAGCAGCGGGACGACCTTCGCCTGGGCCGCCTGGTCGTCGGCGCCTGCCTCACGGTCGGTCTGTCCTCGGTGGGTCTGTCGGCGGCTCGGTTTGCGCTGGATCCAGGGGTGAGCGTCGTCGGGGCCGTGGTGCTTGGCACCGCGCTGTCCTGTTTCATGGCGCTGGGTCTGCTGCACCTGCACCCTCGCCCAAGGATGGTGGGTACCGTCCTCGCCGCGGCTGGGCTCGTTGGCACGTGCACGATGGCTGCCGTGGAAGGGGGGTTGTTCTCCGAGGGGCTTTACTACGCGATCCTGGTACCGCTTGTGACGGCTCTCTTCACGGGCATCCGCGGTTCAATGGGGATGGCGGTGCTCGGCACTGTGTACGTCAGCGGACTTCTGGCTGGGCATCTCGGAGGGTACGACTTTGGGAAGGGCGGCGCGACGCAGTCGGAGCTGATTCTTCACCATGGCGGCCTTGTCGGGGCCATGTGGTTTGGCGCGTTGATCGGTGGCCTGTTTGAGGCCAACCGGGTGCGGGCAATCGAACACCAGCGGGCGACCGAGAGAGCCGCTAGCCGGCTGAAGGATGAACTCATCGCGGTGGTCAGCCACGAGCTTCGCACGCCGTTGACATCGATACGCGGTGGCCTCGGGATGCTGGCCAGCGGGATGTTTGGGCAGATGCAGGGGGAGGCGCAGGAGCTGCTGGAGCTGTCGCTGCGAAACACGGAGCGGCTCGGAGTTCTGATCGACGATCTGCTCGATGTGCAGCGCCTGCAGGGTGGGTTGATGCAATTCCACCTGGAGTCCGTCCCGGTTGCCCACGAATTGCAGCAGGCCATCGCGCTCAACGAGGGGTACGCCGAGACCGCCGGTGTGCGGCTGTCCCTGGCCGAACCCGTGCCACCCGCGTCCATCTTCGTCGACGCCGCGCGGTTTCAACAGGTCCTCGCCAACCTGTTGTCGAACGCCATCAAGTTCTCGCCCGAGGGCTCTGAGGTCGTCGTGCGGGCCACAGTTCGCGGGTCTACGGCTCGCGTTGAGGTGGAGGACCGTGGTTGTGGGATCCCGGAGGAGCTCAGGGAGTCGATTTTTGAGCCGTTCCGGCAGGCCGACGCTTCCGACAGGCGCTCCAAATCAGGCAGCGGGTTGGGCCTGAACATTGCGCGGCACCTGGTGCAGAAAATGGGTGGCCACATTACGTTTGCCTCGACGGTTGGAGAGGGGACGGTTTTCACCGTCGAGTTCCCAACCGTGGACCCGCCGCAGCGGCCAGCAGAAACGTAGACCGACATCACGCCAGACGTGGCTCAGCTCAATCCGGGCCGGTCGGTTCGGCGGGGAGCAGGTCGCGGACGGGGACGAACGCGTGATCGCGCAACATCCGGGCGAAGCGGCGCCGCATGCGTTTTCCGCGACCGACGGACTGTGCCGCGTTGAACTTTGCCAGGCGGACTGCCGCCCGTGGGTGGCGCAGAGCGGTGGCCGCGCCCACCCGTGGACAGGACAATTCGAACTCGTGGGGATGGAAGTAGGTCACGGCCGGGCGGCCGGCGTCTTCCAGCTTTTGCAGAGCCCAGGCCGTGTAGGCGTAGGGGAAGGTTCGGAAGTAGCCGCCGCCCCCCGCAGGCAGACGGCGCCCGGCGGCCTCCACGACGGTCATGGGGACCTCCCAGAGTCCATTGTCGAGCCGGTGGATTCCGAGGGGCGCGTCGGGAATCCCGTAGCGCCGCCCCTGCATTGGGAAGATGGACGAGTCGTAGCGCAGGCCGAGCTCCGCGATGACGTCCAGCGCCCACGCGGTCTCACGCACGATGGAGAACGCGGTGGCCCTGTGGCCCTCGACCTTCTGCCCGCTGGCCTGTTCGATTGCGTCGATGGCGACCCTGAGTTCGCGGTGGAAGGTGCGTGGTGCGAGGTCGTAGATGTAGAGGTGCTCGTCGCCGTGGACCCCGAGCTCGTGGCCCTCGTCAGCGATGCGGCGCAGCAGGCGCGGGTAGGCGCGGGCCACGTTGCCGAGCATGTAATAGGTGCCGCGGACCCCGGCGTCGCGCATGCAGTCGAGCAGCCACTCGGTGTTGCGCTCCACTTCCGCGGTGGGTTCGCGGGTCTTTCCCAGGTAGTCCTTCCAGACGATCTGGTAGTAGCACTCGACGTCGATACTGAGGCCGTGGACCACGCTCATCTGCGGCCGTGGACCCAATACCCTCCAAAGCCGAGCCGGCGCACGTCCAGGTTCTGAAGCCCGGCCGCCCGGTACATGTCCTCGATCTCGCCGCGCCAGTAGAAGTAGACCGGGCAGTTGCGCATGGAGTAGCGCAGCTTGCGCAGCGGCATCCGCACCGGCGTGGGCGTGGGGAAGCTGGCGATGACCTCATCGGCCACGTCCGCCATCATGCGGATGAAGCCGGGCGCGTCGTCGACGTAGTCCAGCACACCCATGGCGAACGCAGCGTCAAAGTGCGTGCCGGCCTCGGCGGCCCATTTGGTGAAATCGCCGGAGATGAACGTGGTGTTCTCGGTGACACCCGCCTCCTCGGCGCGCCGCCGGGCCATGCTCAGCATCTCGTCGCTGAAGTCCACGCCAACTACCTCGGCGCCGGCGCGGGCCAGCTCCACGGAGTACCGGCCTGAGCCGCATCCCACGTCGAGGATCTTGCGACCCGACAGGTCCCCAAGCGCGCCAAGCGTGAACACATAGCGGGTGAACATTGGCCGACGGAACACTTTGTTGAACGCGCGCGAGACGTTGGTTTCGTCGTCGTAGAGCGCGTCAAACAGCTGGGCACGGTCGGTGAAATAGGTTTTTACTTCTGTAGTTCGCTGCATGCCAAAGGGTATAGGGCTTTTCAGCGATTTTCGGAAGTAGACGCGCGTTCGTCCTTGGGTGTACCTTGCCGGTCCGCGATCCAGGCGCGACAAAATGAGGACCTGAGGCCATGGCTGACCAAGAGAACAACACGCTGTCGGTGTGGGAGTACACCATTGGGTACGCCCCGAAGGACGAGCCGCACAAGGTGACGTTCTACGACTACCACGATCGGGCTTTGTACCGCGACATCCCGCTGGATGTGATCGGCCAGCACGGTTGGGAGATGGTGACCGTGCTCTTGTCGCGGGATCCGGGCAGCGGCCAGCCGCGCTACGAGTACTTCTTCAAGCGCGACCAGGCCCGCGGCTTCCCGCAGGGGTTCTCGAAAGACGAGATGAACTGACCCCTTCGTTCTTCGCGCTCAGCGCGGATCGAGCGGTACCGTGGCGACCCCCACCGCGGTGGGGGTTGGCTCGAAGACACGTTCCGGCGCCGTGCCCACGGCGCGACACGCCGACATCAGCATGTGATAGCCCAGTCGCTCGGCGAGGTCGTGTGCTCGGTTGAGACAGAGTCGACCGGCGTCGGTGTCGCCGCCATGAAAATGCGTGGCTGCCATGTGGATCAGGATGGCGCACTCGTTGACCCGCAGGCCGCGGCTGGTCTGCTCGGACAGCTCGATCTCCAGCAGCGCCAGCGCGAGTGCGTGGTTGTTCTCGCTGACGTAGACCTGGGCCAGGCCCACGCGGGTCCGGCTGAGGCCGCGGCGGTCTTTGATGCGCTCTTGCTCGCGGCCGGCATCCTCGTAGAGCTCCCGGGCCATCTGCCCTTGACCCATCATGAAACGGATCTGGGCCACCCGCGCCATGGACCGGGCGGCCCCGACATGGTTGCCAGCTGCCCGCTGGCGCGTCCAGGCGTCCTGCACGGTGGCCAGCGCGCCCGTGAGGTCGCCGTCATCGAGCTGCAGGTCCGCCATGCGCGCGAGGGTCTCGGGGCGTCCGTCCGGGTCCAGGGCGCTCTGGGTCGTCAGGGCTTCCTGCAGCAGCTCGACTGCACGTTGGGGCTCGCCGAGTTCTCGGTAGAGCGCCGCGGCGCTGGACTGGACCCGCGCCGTCAGGGCGCGGTCCCCGAGGCGGTGGGCGGCTTCCACGGCGCGATTGTAGGTGGTGCGCGCGTCGCGTGGGTGGCCCAGGTCGCGGCGCAATTGCGCAAGGCGCACGAGGGTCAGCACCGTGTTGCGCCGGTCGTCGACCTGCTCGTACATGTGAAGCACGCGGTCAAAAATCTGGACGGCCTGGTCCAGCAATTCAACGCTGAGGTAGACCCTGCCCAGCGTGGTCATCGCGTCAGCTTGCCCGTGAATGTTCCCGGTCTCGCGGTACAGGAGCAGCCCCTCCTTGGCGACGGCGCGGGCCTCGGTTGGTTCGCCTTGCATGGCCAGAGCCAGCCCGAAGCGAACGAGCTGCTGGGCGAGCGAGGCGGTGTCTCCGAGGTCGCGCGCCCTGTCTACGCGCTGGCGCAGAGTGATGATGTCGTCGCTGTCGTTGCTGAGTGTCATCTGAGGCTGAAATGTATCGCAGCCCATGGTCCGAGGCCATAGTGGGCGCGTCTCGGCTTGACTTCGACCTGCGTTCGCGACTCTCCTCGCACACATCCATCGAGGAGGAGACTTGCGAATCGGACGCCGCACAGGCCACCCCAAGGCCCAATCGACATGCGCATACCTGCTTTGGGTCTGTGCCCTTGCTGCATGCGGGCTGTGGGCCTCGCCATGCGCGGCCCAGGTGACGGCGGACACGCAGCCGTCCATTGATGTGCAGCGCTTTGAGCCTGTGGCCAGCCCATTCGGGATCTTCAGCGTGGACAGCGCGCGCACTCTGGCCGACCTGCAGCTCAGCGGGGGCCTCTTGCTCGACTACAGCAAGGACCCACTCATCTTTCGCAGCGCCGCGGGGGAGGAGACGTCCATCGTCGGCCACCAATTGGCGGCAGAGCTGCTGTTTGCCCTCGGCCTGTTCGATTTCGTGGAGGTTGGCGTCACGCTGCCAGTGTACCTGGCGAACGAAGCCGCAGTAGGCGACCAGGACCTCTCCGGCGCGACGGTGGGCGACCTGCGTCTGCGCCCGAAGATCACGCTGATCGACCAGGAGACCGCAGGCATCGGACTTGCGGTCCTGGCCTTTGTCACCTCGCCCACGGGAGATGCGGACGCCTTTGCCTCGTCCGGGCAGTTTTCCGTCCGTCCGGGTTTGGCGCTGAGCACCGGCTCCGATGGACTGGAGTTCATGCTCAATCTCTCCGCGGACCTGCAGCAGGAGCGCAGCTTCGGGAATCTGAAGGTCGGCAGCGAGCTCCTGTTCGGCTTTGGCCTGCAATACGAGTTTGCCGAGGGGCTGCTCGCGGCCGCCGAGTTGTTCGGCTCCACGGATTTTGGGGCGCTGTTTGAGCAGCAAAACACCCCCGTCGAGGGGTTGCTGGGGCTCAAGTACCGGCTCGCGGGTGGACTGAACTTCGAGCTCGCTGTCGGTCGTGGTCTGACCGACGGATACGGGGCTCCGGCCGCGCGGGTCATCGCCGGCTTACGGTATGCGGAGTACGAGACGGACTTTGACGAGGATGGGATTCTCAACCGCGCCGACCTCTGCCAGCGCGAGCCGGAGGACATCGACGGGTTCGAGGACGAAGATGGTTGCCCCGATCCCGACAACGACGGCGACCGCATCCTTGATGCGGCCGACAAATGCCCGTTGGATGCAGAGGACGCGGACCAGTTTGAGGACGCCGATGGCTGCCCCGATCCCGACAACGATGGGGACGGGGTGCTGGACGCGGACGACGCATGCCCCAACGACGCGGGGCCGAAGTCCGCGCAGGGATGTCCCCCTCCGGACAAGGACAAGGACGGGATTCTCGACGACGTGGACCGGTGCCCGGACATGCCCGAGGACAAGGACGGCCACGAAGACGAGGACGGTTGCCCGGACCCCGACAACGACGGAGATGGCGTGCCGGACACCGAGGACCAGTGTCCGGGCGAGGCCGAGGACATCGACCAGTTCCTCGACGCCGACGGCTGCCCAGACCTGGACAACGACCGGGACGGTGTCCCTGACGCGTCCGACCGCTGTCCGGACAAGCCGGAGACGATCAACGGGTACAAGGACGACGACGGCTGCCCGGACAAGGGCAAGGCCAAGGTCGTGATCACGGACACGGAGATCCAGATCCTGGACAAGGTCTACTTCGCCACGGGCAAGGCCACGATCAAGAAGAAGAGCTACGGCCTGCTCGACCAGGTCGCGCTGGCGCTCAAGGCCAACCCCGAGATCAAACGCATCGAGGTCCAGGGCCACACCGACGACGTGGGTTCGGACGCCTACAACCTCAAGCTCAGTCAGGACCGGGCCGAGGCGGTGCAGGCCTATCTGGAGCGCGCCGGTGTCGGCGGTGAGCGGCTGACAGCCAAGGGCTACGGCGAGACCGAACCAGCGGTCAGGACTGGGGGGCTGCGCGGCGGCAAACTGAAGAAGGCGCGCGCGGACAACCGCCGTGTCCAGTTCATCATTCTGGGCGCGCAATAGCGGAGAGAGCATGGGTTGGTCTGAGAAGTACGGGGGCGCGGCCCTGGTCACAGGGGCGTCGAGTGGGTTTGGGCGCGACTTTGCCCTGCAGCTGGCTGCCAAGGGCATGGATGTCGTCGTCGTCGCTCGCCGCAAGCCTCTTCTCGAGGACCTCGCCGAGGAGATTGAGGCGGATCACAAGGTGCGCTGCCTGGTCGTCGAGCAGGACCTGTTGGCCGACGGCGCGGACGCCGCGATTGCGGAGGCGGTGACCGCGGCGGGCCTGGACGTGGGGCTGCTCGTGAACAACGCTGGCTTTGGCAGCTACGGGCTGTTCCAGGAGCAGCAGCCGGGCTTTGAGGGCCGCATGGTCGACCTCAACTGCCGCGTGCCGGTGGTCCTGACGCACAGGTTCCTCGGCCCCATGCTCGCGCGCGGTCGCGGCGCGATCGTCTTCGTCAGCAGCATGGCGGCGTTCCAGCCGACCCCGTGGATGATCACGTACGGCGCCACGAAGGCGTTTGACCTGATGTTCGCCGAGGGGCTGTGGGCCGAGCTCAAGCCGCAGGGCATCGACGTGCTCGCGCTGTGCCCAGGCAAGGTGGACACCGGATTCCAGGCGGTCGCCGGCTCGGAGAAGATGCCCAGCGTCGGGTCGAAGGTGACCTCGGCTGAGGTGGTTGCGCTGGGGCTGCGCAGTCTTGGCAAGACCCTGACCGTCGTGCCCGGCGTCATGAGCAAGCTGCTCATTGGCTCGCAGCGACTGGCCCCCCGACGAGTCGTCGCCGCGAGCGCCTACAAGATGAACCGGCCGCTCAAGGAGAAGTGACCAGCTCGTCTCGCTCGGCCATCCCAGAGGGGTCCAGGCGGTGCGCGCCGTCGTCCGTCCGGCCCTCCCTCGCCGAGTTTGCTGGCGTCTGTCCCCGCGGCCTGGCCGGGCCGGGCACGGCAAACCTCAACTCCACCAGCCGCGCCAGCAGCAGCCCCGACGTCAGGCAGACCGCCACCAGTAGCATGGAGAAGGCGCCTTGGACGCCGGCGAGCGCGTCGCCGTCGAGGAAGTTGTTGACGCTGCGGAAGCCCACGCTCCCGGGCACGAGCAGCATGATTCCGGGCACCACGGGTACAGTGCTCGGCCGTCCGGTGATCGCCCGGTAGGCGGCGCCGAGAAGACCCACACAGAGCGCGCCGATCAGCGCGCCCATCTCGGGACCGAGCCAGTCTGCGCCGGCGGTGGCGCTCACGAACGCGACGGCGCCCGACATCGCGATGGCGCCCGCGTCCCTGGGCGCCGCATTGAACAGCACCACGAAGCTCAGACTGGCCCCAATCACGCAGACGTATTGCAGGAAGGGTCCAAGGGTGTCGGGCGCCTCCAGAGGCAGTGGGCCGAGCAGCCCGAACGCGCGACTTGCGATGGCGATGCCGGCTCCAAGCAGCACCAGCGTCAGCAACCCGCTGAGCAGCCGGGTGCCGCCGGCGACGAGGTGGCCGCTGGCCAGCTCGCTGGTAGCCGTGGTGACGGTGAAACCTGGCAGGAGCGCGATCAGGCCGGCGATGATCACCGACTGTGGGGAGAAGGGACTGAGGACGTAGCCAAATGCCATCGCGCAAGCTGCCGCCATCGCCGCCGAGATGAAGATGTGCAACGGGGCGGCCGCGCCTCCTCGCATCACCCTGGCCAGCTCGCCCACCAGGGCACCGACGAGGAACGCCGCGATCATCTCGCGCCACCCGCCGCCGAACGCCGGGGCCGCGGTGGCCGACGTGGCAGCAAAGGCAAACAGCTGCGTCCAGCGGCCGTAGAGCGGCGGGGCTTTGGCCACCGCGGCGAGCGCGGCCAAAGCCGAGCGGACCTCAAACGGACTGACGGGTGTGCCCTCCGCGCGGTGGGCCAGACGCTGCGCGATGTCCTCGAGCTGTGCCAGTTGATGGAGGTCGACGTCGCCTGACTCCGGGTCCAGCAGCGTCGTACTCGTCCGTCCGTCCACGGTGTAGGTCACGAAGAGCGCCGTCGGCGCGGCAAAGAACGCGGCGTCGATCTGCAGGGCACGCGCAACGTCTCGGAGCCGCGACTCCAGGCGGTCTGCCGGGATGCCACAGCGCTGAAGCGCGCGGGCCAGATCGAGAATGAGGTCGTACTTGTTCAACGCAGAACCTACGGTCCAAATGTCACTCCATGATAGTCTGCACTGGTGAAGGGAAACTCCATCGAATTTCCTGCGGTAATTGGGGTCAAATATGGCGCTCGACGAAATCGACTCGAAGATTCTGACCGCTTTGCAGCACGATGGACGGCTGTCCAATAAGGAGCTCGCTGCGCAAGTGGGTTTGTCCCCGTCAGCGTGCCTGGCCAGAGTCCGCGGGTTGGAGAAGGACGGGACCATCCGTGGCTACCGAGCCGAGGTGGACCCTCGATCGCTCGGCATCCACCTTATGGCCCTGGTGGCCGTGCGGCTGGCGGGGCATAGCCCGGAGGCGTTGGCGGGGCTGTCGGAGAGCCTGCGGGAGCGCAGAGAGGTTGTCGCCATCTACTACCTCAGCGGCGCGGACGACTTTCTCGTACACGTCGCCGCGCGGGACAGTGACCACCTGCGCGACTTGCTTCCCACGCTGTTCACGGAAAGGCATGAGGTCAGTCATGTGCAGACCTCGCTGATTTTCGAGCACTTCAGGTCCGGCGTGCTGGCGAACTACACGGAAGTTGTAACCGGGTGAGAGGGCGTCTAGCCTGAGCGCTCAAGAAACAGCGAGTGAGGATGATGCACAGGCACGTCATTGTGATGTTGATCGCGCTCGGGGCTGCCTTTGCCCTGAGCTGTGGCGAGGAGACCACCGGCGGCAACGGCGAGAGCTATTGCGTTGGTACGGTGGACGGCGAGTGCGACGGGGACGCCGAGTGTGAACTCGGGTTCCGGTGCATCTCGGGTCTGTGCGGCGTGCCGTGCACCGCCAGCGACCAATGCGCCGGCGGACGCTGCTTTGGCCACGAGCCAATCGCGAACAATGGGGCCAACAACGGGGCCAACAACGGCGGGAACAACGGCGGGAACAACGGCAACAACGGCGAGAACA
>CALBXO010000738.1 GCA_937890335.1 uncultured Pseudomonadota bacterium
GTTGGGCAGCCCCACCGCGTCGTAGCGAACCTGCAGGGGCAGCTGCCCGTCCAGGACCACGTTGTCTCCCCCTGCGAAGTAGTACTCCCACTGGTCGATGCCCTGCCGGAAGTCGGCGCTGACCTCGAGCTCCCAGGACGCGTCGGTGTCGATGTTGCCGATCACGCCGCCGTCTGTGTTGTCGGCAAACGACCAGCGTCCGAGGAAGTCGCCGTCGCGAAGGAAGAACTCGGACCCGTTGTCGTCCGCCTGCGCGACCACCGCGCCCGGCGGTACCCCGGCGATGTCCATGTTTACGCGGGCGGTGGGTTGGTGGACCCTCTCGGAGTCGAAGTCGATCCCGTGGGTGATGATCAGACTCAGCTCGCCCCGGCCCTCGCGCACGTCGCGGTGCAGGAAGAGCAGGCTCTTGTTCACCTCCTCAAACCCCGTGTGCGAGGAGGCCGACGTATAGCTGTAGAACGTCGCCGCGCTCGACAGCGTCTCGACCGCCGGGATGGTCACAGGATCGATTCCGTCCTGGCCGACCGTAAAGACACGTGCGTCAAAGACGACGGTCGGGTCGGCCGCGGCGGGAACGGCCAGTGTCAGGGTCACGACGGCCAGGGACAGTGCAGACAGTCTCTTCATCTTGAATCCATGGTGAACGGACTGATGGCACTATAACGGTAGCGACGGCTCCGGGCGAGTTGCCCGCACCATCCGATGGTGCCGTTTTTTACACCATTTTCGGACGGCTCCAGACAGCATAGACTACAAGCGTCGCCGAGGAGTCCGCCGTGAATGTCGCCCTGTTGATCGATGCCATCGTCCGTCAGACCATGATCCTCGTCGCCCAATTGGCGACCACGGCGGGTATGCGCGCGCCACTGGCCCACGTCGCCAACCAGGTGTTTCTGGACCTGGTCGGCGAGCTCCAGTCACAGGGTGTGGGGCAGAAGATCATCGCCGATATGTTTGGCATGGCGCTGCGGACGTACCACGCCAAGGTGCGGCGGTTGTCGGAGAGCGCCACCGACCGTGGCAAGAGCCTGTGGGAAGCGATCCTCTCCTTCGTGCAAGAGGGCGGGATGGTCAGCCGGGCCGACGTGCTCGCGCGGTTTGGGCGCGACGACGTGATGACCGTCAAGGGCGTGCTCAACGACCTGGTGGAGACCGGTCTGGTGTTCAAGGCGGGGCGCGGGGACCGGACCGCCTACCGGGCGGCGTCGGCGGAGGAGCAGGGCTTCTCCGGTGGGGCAGACCCGGTCGAGCAGGACGCCCATATGGTCTGGGTTTCCATCTACCGCCTGGGCGGCGCGCCGAGGGAGCAGATCGCGCAGATGTCCGCCGTGGAGGGCGACCGGCTCGACGCGGCGCTCGCAGCCCTCATGAGCGACGGCCGCGTCGTCTTGCGCACCGACGACGACGGGCGGGATGTGTACTCGAGTGACGAGTGCGTCATCCCCTATGGCGCCCCGGTCGGGTGGGAGGCCGCGGTCTTTGACCACTACCAGGCGCTGGTCGTGGCCCTGTGCACAAAGCTCGATCAGGGAGAGACGAGGGCGGATCTGCGGGACGCAAACGGGGGCAGCACCTACGGGTACGAGGTTTGGGACGGCCACCCCCTCACACAGGAGGTCCTCGAGCACCTGGGCCACGTGCGCGTGCAGGCCTCCGAGCTGCGGGGGCGCGTCCAGGCCTACAACGACGCGCACGCCGCGCCCCCAGGCGCCATGCGCGTGTTGTTCTACGCGGGACAATCCGTAAAGCTGGACGCCGGTCCCGAGGCGGAGGTGGCCCAGTGATGCGGTGGGTATGGATGGCGGCCGCGCTGGCGGTGATGGGTTGCGGGGACGCGGGGACGGACCCGGTCCTCACGAGCGAAACCCACTGGATGCAGGCCTGCGCCGACGGTGACGCCTGCGGTGACAGCGGCGTCTGTCTCTGCGGGGTGTGCACACTGGCGTGCGAGGACGATGGAGACTGTGCCGGTGCAGGAGCGCTGACGAGCTGTGTCCCGGCGGGCGCGCAGGCGACTGAGCTCGTGTGCGGAGCCGCGCTGACGCCGAGCCGCGCGCTCTGCCTGGCCCCGTGCGAAGGCCAGGACGCCTGCGGTGAGGTCGGCGACGGTCTGTCCTGCCAGGAGGCGCACTGTCTCCCGCCGGTGCCGGACCCGAGTGGATGCACCACGAACGCCGAGTGCGGGGAAGGGTTCTGTCGCAAGGCGGCGGGGCTGTGTGCCGACGGGGACGCACAGGGCGTTTGTGCGGCGATTCCTGAGGCCTGCACCGAGGAGTTTGCGCCCGTCTGCGGCTGCGATGGACAGACGTATAGCAATGGCTGTTTTGCCGAGGCGGCGGGCGTAAACGTCGGCGCGCAGGGGGAGTGCTCCGAGCCGGACATCGAGTGTGTCGGCAACGACGTCTGTCCCGACACACACTATTGCCGGTTCCCCGACGCGGACGCCTGCGGGCTGCTGCTGGAGTTTCCCGGCACCTGCGAGCTCCGCCCGGAGGCGTGTGACGGCGTGTTCGACCCAGTCTGTGGTTGCGATGATGTGACCTGGTCGAACGCGTGCGCGGCCGCCGCTGCAGGCGAGAACGTCGCCTCAGTCGGAGCCTGCGAGGAGGAGCCGGCGACCTGCGGCGGCTTCCGCGGCGAGACCTGCGACGACGGATTCTATTGCCATTGGACGCCGGATCTCATGTGCGGTGCGGGGGACCAGACTGGACAATGTCTGGTTGTCCCCGAGGTCTGCACCGACGAGGCGGCGCCCGTGTGCGGCTGCGACAATGTGACGTACAGCAACGCGTGCCAGGCGCACGCGCAAGGATACAGCGTCCTCCGGGAGGGGGCGTGTGAGTAGATGCGGGCTCAGAAAATCAGCCTCGCGCGCGTGCGCGCAAGGATTTATGGATTGGAGGTTCTTACGATGATGCGATCTCTGTTTGTAGCGACGGCATGTCTGCTACTCGTGGCCGCCTGTGGCGACGACTACACCGATGAAGATGTAAACAACGGCGCGAACAACGGTGCCAACAACGGCGGCAACAACGGCGCGAACAACGGCGGCAACAACGGCGCGAACAACGGCGGCAACAACGGCGGCAACAACGGCGTCTGCCCCGAGATCTACGCGCCGGTGTGCGGCACCGACGGTGTGACCTACGACAACGAGTGCTTTGCCGGTGCCGCCGGCGTCGAGATCGCGCACGAAGGCGAATGCGGCGGCGGTCCGGGCAGCTGCATCAGCAACGAGGAGTGCGGGCGTGGCGGCTTCTGCCGGTTCCCCGAGGCGGATGTCTGCGGCCTCCTGCTCGAGTTTCCCGGCATGTGCGAGATCGTCCCTGACGGTTGCGACGACGTCTACGAGCCAGTCTGTGGCTGTGACGGCCAGACCTACGGCAACGCCTGTTCCGCCGCCGGCGCACGTGTGAACGTCGCCTCCGAGGGCGAGTGTGACGACCCGGACCCCAATGACGCCTGCGGGGGACGCGGCGGTCGGACCTGCGACCGCGGTCAGTACTGCCACTACGCCCTGGACGCCATCTGCGGGCGCGCGGATGCCCAGGGAAGCTGTGAGGACCGGCCGGAGGCCTGCACCGAGGAGTACGACCCGGTCTGTGGCTGCGACGGTCGCACCTACGGCAACGCCTGTGCGGCGGCGTCCGAGGGCATGAGCGTAGACTACCCGGGCGAGTGCGAGATGCCGGACCCGGACGTCGTCTGTGGCGGCCGCGGCAACCCCGTTTGCGACCCCGGCACCTACTGCCACTACACCCTCGATGACATCTGCGGGCGGGCCGACGCCACAGGCATCTGCCAGGAGATCCCTGAGAACTGCACCCAGGAGTTCGCCCCGGTCTGCGGCTGCGACGGACGTACGTACAGCAACCGCTGCCACGCGGCGGGTGCCGGCGTCAGCGTGCTGCACATTGGCGCGTGCGAAGACCCCAACCCGGGCGACGACTGCGGCGGCATCCGCGGGCTGATCTGTGAGGACCGCAGCCAGTACTGTGCCTACGATGTGGACGAGATGTGCGGCGCTGGCGACCAGCTGGGAACCTGCAGCGACCGCCCGGAGTTCTGCACCGAGCAGTTCGATCCGGTCTGCGGGTGCAACGGCGAGACGTACTCCAACGGCTGCTTCGCTGCAGCGGCGGGCGTCAGCGTCCAACACCGTGGCGAGTGTGAGGGGCCGCAGCCAGGCGACGAGTGCGGTGGATTCCGCGGGCTGGTCTGCGAGGGGCGCAACCAGTACTGCTTCTACGAGGAGGAGGCCATGTGCGGCGCTGGCGACCAGACCGGCGTCTGCCACGAGCGTCCGGACTTCTGCACGGACCACATCGAGACCGTCTGCGGCTGCAACGGCACGACCTATACGAACCCCTGTGAGGCTGCGACCGCGGGCGTCAGCGTCCTGCACACCGGGCGCTGTCGCCGGTAGTCCGACCTTCCCAGGACTTGGACCGGTGCGCGGTGCCGCGGACAGACCGTCTCCGGCGCCGCGCAGGCTCGCGTGTCGGATGCGGCCCGGCTCCGGGCTCGAGCTGCCCGCGTTCGGGAAGGACAGTTCCAGTCAGCGGCGGAGTATCCAGCGCAGCGAGCCGCGGGTTCGTCCGGCCTGGTCGCAGGCGGCCTGCGGGGCGCCGGTCGTCGGCCCGTCCTGCCAGGAGAGATCGCCGGTACCTGCGCCCTGGCCATCATCGACGAAGCCAGGGGCGTTGCCCCCGCCGACGAGGTTGCCGCCGCTGTCGTCCTCAGGCGGCTTGTTCTCCGGCGTTTCGCCGCCGCCACCCCGGCTGCAGATCGCGGCGGCGCCGGCTTCCTGCACACATGTCGCGCCATACTGTCCGCAGTCCTCGCGGCTGAACCGGCCCCCTTCACAGCGCACGACCGCCTCGCCGATGCAGTGACCGACGGCGTCCACGTTGCCGCAATTGGGCGTGTCCGTGCATCCGAAGCCGCCGCCGGAGGAGGCGCCGCAGACCTGTCCCTGGGACCGGCAGTCTGTGCGACTCAGGCGCCCGCCGACGCAGTACTCGGCGATGTCGCCGTTGCACCGCCCGGCCGAACCGAGGTCGCCGCAGTCGCAGATGTGGCCGTAGTTCTCGTCGATGTAGCGGCAGTTCGTGCCCAGCGCCGCGCAGTCGCGCTCCTCGAGCTCCCCCTGGTAACACCATTGGGCCACGTCGCCGTTGCACTGGCCGGCGTAGTCCACGCCGCCGCAGCTGTCGCCGCTCGGAGGATCGTCCTGCGGCGGGTCGTTCTGGGGCGGATCATTCCGGGGCGGGTCGTCCTGGGGCGGGTCGTCGCGCGGTGGGTTGCTGTCCTCGCGCAGGTGCTGGCCGGCAACCTGCTCGATCCAGTCCTGGACGCGGTCCAGACGCGTCATATTGTCGCGTCCTACGCAGGAGGAGTCGCCGTTGGACTCCACCGCGAGCTGGATGGGGCGGCCCTGGCTGTCGGTGGAGAACACCGGTCCCCCCGAGTCGCCAAAGCAGATACCTCGCTGCCCGTTGCCGTTGACCGTGATGTAGTCCTGCCCGACCGATTCCAGCGTCAGCACCGCGAACCATCGGCCGTCGCGGCTCGGGTCCCGCGTCTCGCCAAAACCGCCCGCTTCGACCTGGCGGCCCTGCCACCCGTTCATGGACTCCCGGTTGAAGGCGACGGGCTGGAGCTCAGGCACGAGCGTTGTCATGTCTTGCTCAAGGATGAGGATCGCGGCGTCCAGAAAGGGATGGTTGTGAATCTCGGCTACGCCTACGGACGCGCGGGCCTGGGAGGGTGTCGTGCCCACGCCAAATCCCACGTTGCCGGCCCATTGGTCCTCGGTGCAGTGGGAAGCCGTGGCGACAACGCGCGGTGAGATCAGCGTGCCGGTGCAGAAGTTGGCGCTGGGGAATCCCGCCTGGTGCAGAAAGCCAACGGCGAGGATCTCGCCCGCGCTCAGCGGGATGGCCTGGGGGCTGCGCGTCCCGTTGACGATGGGCAACGCGGTGGTCTCAAGCGGAGGCGCGACGGGAGACTCGGCGCAGGCGCTGAGGAGAACGAAAAGGGATAGCCAGCCAAGGCACTTCATGGGCGCGTTGTACTCCACGAATCGTGCCACCTGACCTCGTGGAAGTCGGCGGTGGGGACGGTGGGTGACTGTTCTGGGTTGAACGGCAGGACCGGTGGCCTGCATGAGCAGCGCAGGCCGTTGTTGCCGGGCTCGGCGCGGCGGGACTCGGGAGCGGTGCCGCGACGCGTCCGCGTGACGTCGCCGCGCGGTTGTGACACGATCCGGGGGTCTGCAGTCCCCAAACGTGAGTCATGCGCGCCACGATCACCGAACTCGAGATCCTCCGAGACGTCGCGGAGGCACTCAACCGAAGCCGCGATCTGGACTCCGCCATGCAGGTGGTGCTGGACAAGGTGAGCGCACGCTTTGACCTCCCCACCGGCTGGATCTGGCTTCTGGACGCGTCGGGCGGCGCCTGGGTCGCAGCGTCCCGCAACCTGCCGCCGGCCCTTGCCGACGACCCGGAGGCGTTGCTGGGGACCTGCTGGTGCCTGGACAGCTTTCGCAACGGCAAACTGTCTGCCTCCACGAACGTCACGGTGATTCACTGCTCGCGTCTCAAGGACCGGGTCTGCGGGACCGGTGGGCTCCAGTACCACCAGTCCGTGCCCGTGCGCGGCGACGGTGGTCAGCGGGTGGGCCTGCTCAACGTCGCCAGCGCAGATTGGCGCGAGTTGTCCGAGGAGGAGCTGCGGATCCTCGTCACGATTGGCGACATGCTGGGCCTGGCCGTGGAGCGGGCACGGCACGCGCAGGAGGCGTCCGAGCTCGCGGCGGTGCACGAGCGCAACCGGATCGCGCGGGAGATCCACGACACCATCGCACAGCACCTCGTCGGGGCGGCGTTGCAGCTCGAGTCGGCGCAGGCCAACCTGGAGCTTGAGCGCGCCGGGAAGGCTGAGGAGGCGATCGGTCGGGCGCTGGAGCTGGTGCGATCGAGCCTGGACGACGCGCGTCGCTCCGTCCTCGACCTGCGCGCCGCGCCGCTTGAGGGGCGAACTCTCACAGAGGCGGTGGCCGAGCTCGCCGTGGACGGTGTACACGTGACAACGACGGGTGTCGGAACCCTGTCCGCGCGGGTGGAGCTCGCAGTCTATCGGATCGCGCGCGAGGCGGTGAACAACGCGCGCGCGCACGCCGGCGGCGCGCAGGTCCATGTCGCGCTGGTCCGACAGGAGGGTGAACTCCTGCTGACCGTGCTGGACGAGGGCGTCGGTTTTGACGCAGCTGCGGTTGCCAGCGGCCGGTTTGGACTCATCGGGATGCGGGAGCGGGCCAATCTGGTGGGGGCTCGGCTGCGCATCGAGAGCACAGTGGGGACCGGGACCCGGGTCTCCCTGCGGGTTCCGCTGGAGGCGACGTGATTCGGATCCTGCTTGTGGATGACCACCCCGTGGTGCTCGATGGCCTTGAGGCGATCCTGGGCACACAGGACGATTTTGTCGTGGTCGGCACCGCCGGTGGCGGCGTCGCCGCGCTGGAGTTCTTGGAGACATCCAACCCCAACGTGGTCTTGATGGACCTGGAAATGCCCGAGATGGACGGGGTGGAGACGCTGCGTCGGGGGCGCGAGCTCCTCCCGGACCTGCGCGTGATTGTCTTCACGGCCTACGACACGGACGATCGGATCATGGACGCCCTTCGCGCCGGGGCACGGGGCTACCTGCTCAAGGGGGCGCCGCGGGCGGACGTCTTCTCCGCCATCCGCGTCGTCCACGCGGGCGGGTCACTTCTGGAGCCCAGCATCGCGCTGCGGTTGATGGAGGGCGTGCGCCAGCCCGCGCGCCCCGAGGTGACGCTGTCGCCGCGAGAGACGGAAGTGCTCGAGCTCGTCGCCGCCGGCCTCCTGAACAAAGAGATCGCGGTGGAGCTCGGAATCAGCGAGCGCACCGTGAAGTTCCACGTCAGCGGTTTGATGAACAAACTCGGGGCTGGAAACCGCACCGAGGCCGTCGCCATCGCTGCCGGCAGTGGCATCCTGACGCTTTGAAATTGGCGAGCGGTCAGCCGCATGTGGCATAAGGAAGAGCGAAGAGGAACAGCATGAACACCCAGCTCACCAAGCCCAGCAACGTCACGACGGCCGGGATTCTGCTCGTCATTGGTGGGATCGTGTCCCTGGTGGTCACGATGGGAACCGCTGCGATCATGATCCCCATCACCTTCTGCGTCTGGACCCCCGTCTCCATCTACGGATTCGTGGCTTCGGTCCTGGCCATCGTCAAGGGAGCACAGCTCCTGGGGGACGTGCAGCCGGGCGCCGGTGTGCCCATAGCGGCCCCCGTGCTCCTCATGCTCAACCTGCTCAACTTCGACATCGTCGGCGCGGCGTTGGGGGTGGTGGCGCTGGTCCTGGTCAATGACACCTCCACCAAGAATTGGCTAACCGGGCAGGGTCCGGTCCTGCTCGCCCCTGGGGTGGGTGGACCCATGACCAATGTGACGCCGGGGGCGCAGCAATTGGTCCCAGCCGGCGAGCCGCAATGGGGCGCGCCGGCCCCGCCGGCCCCCGCTCCCCCTGCTCCGGCGCCCGCGGCCCCGCCTGCGCCCGAGGCGCAGTGGGGAACGGCGACGCCGGACTCCGAGGCGGCCGCGGACCGTGCAGCGGCCGGTGCCGATTGGTCGGATTGGGGTGCCACTGGAGCCGAGGCCGGCCCGCCACCCGCCGCGCCAGACGCGGCGCTGGCGACCACGAGCCCCGAAATGCCCGCTCCAGCGCTGTCCTCCGCTACGCCGGTGGAGACCCCAGCCGTGGCGACTCTGCCTCCGGCGCTGGCCCCGGCGTCCGGCGACGAATGGGGTGAATGGGGCATGTCGGACGTGTCGGTGGACGAGACCCCGCCCGAGGCCGATCCGCTGCGACCGGAAGCCTGGGACCTGGCCGACGATCTCAAGAAACCCCAATAGACTTGCCCGACCCCCGCGACATCGCGCTGGCGCTGGCGCTGGGCCTCCTGGCGCTGTTGTTCTTGCGGTGGCTGTGGCGCCGCGCCGCCGCGCGCTTCACGGCGTGGAACCGCATGCGCCGCTCCCTGCGCGGGGAACGCAAGGCCGAAAAACTCCTCAAACGGCACGGCTTCTCCATCCTCGACCGCCAGGTGCCCTGCACCTACGCCGTCCTCGTGGATGATGAGCCCGTGAACATCGAGCTGCGCGCGGACCTGCTGGTCCAGAATGACGAGGGCATCTTCGTCGCCGAGGTCAAGACCGGCCGGAGCGCCCCCCGGATCCGAAACGCCGCCACTCGCCGGCAGCTGCTCGAGTACGCGGTGGCCTACGATGCGATTGGGGTGCTGCTCGTGGACATGGAGATCGGCGAATTTAGCGTGGTCCGATTTCCTCTCTGAACCTTGACACTTGCATGAACGTGCCAATGTTCCGGTGCACCCCTCGCCGCCCGCTGCGGTTGACGGTCCCAAGGACGAGCCCGATGATGCATACAGCCCCGGTCTCCAACGTTCGCAGGAAACTGCGACCGAACCTCACCCGGAGAACTTTGCCAGGCGACACCGACACGCAAGAGCTGACTCCAGAGGTCGTCACGTTCACCGACGACGACTTTGAGGATCTCGCGCTCGATGAGACCACGACGACGCCCGTGATCCTGCCGCCGGACACAACGGGCCTTGTGCTCGATCCTCTCCAGCAGTACCTGGGCCGGCTGCGGCACATCGAGCCGCTGCCTCCCGAGGAGCAACAGGGCCTCGCCATCCGTTTTCAGGAGCACGGGGACGTGGTGGCGGCGCAGAAGCTCGTCGTCACGAACCTGCGGCTTGTGGTCAAGATCGCCAGGGAGTACCAGCGGCGCTGGGCCGACCTGCTCGATCTGATTCAGGAGGGCAACGTCGGCCTCGCCGAGGCCGTCAGGCGCTATGACCCGTACCGCGGCGTGCGCTTCACGTCCTACGCCCAGTACTGGATCCGGGCGATGATCCTCAACTACCTGATGACGCACTTCCAGCCGGTGAAGATCGGTTCGACGCGCGCTGGACGGAAGCTCTTCTACAACCTGAAGAAGGCGCGCGAGCAGCTGCGGCAGCAGGGCCTGGAGGCTACGCCTCGGCTCATCGCTGACATGCTCGATGTGGACGAGGCCGAGGTCGTGCGGGTCGCGGGTTACCTGGACGCGCCGCCCGTGTCCATCGACGCCAAGGCACCCGGATACGAGAAGACCACCTACGGCGAGCTGCTCCCGGCGCAGACCGACAGCCCCGAAGAGGCCGCCGGGGAGCGGCAGGTGGGCATGCAGATCGCGGAGACGATTCAGGACTTTGGCAAGACGCTGGCCAAGGACCGTGAGATCGCCATCTGGTTTGAGCGCATGATCGCCGAGGACCCGGTGTCATTGGTGGATCTCGGAGACCGTTTCGGCGTGTCCAAAGAGCGCATCCGGCAGGTGGAGGCGCAGATCAGGACGCGCTTCAAGCACTTCCTGGTGGAGCGCCACGGCGCGGAAATCCAGTTCGAGTTCCTCAACGAAAACTGATCGGTTTCCGCCGGCGCGCGGCCCGGTCTCAGCTCACGGCTTCCACATCAGCTGCACCCGTTTGGCCAGCGCGGTCTCCTCTGCGCGTTTGCGCGTGAGGGCAGCCGGATCTGTGATGTCATACCAGGCGTCCGCGTCGGGCGCCCGGTGCTGTTTGTGCACGGTGACGTTGATGCCAACGCCCATGGGCGCGACAATCACAGTGAACCGCACCCGTTCGCGCTGGTTCTCACCGGTGTCCATCCACTGCGTCGCCAGCAGCAGATCCTGACGACTCTCGACCTCAATGGGCCACTTTTCCTCGGCCGCGACCGTCAGCACACAGTCCCACAGGGCGTTGACCTGCTCGGCGCGCGGGTCGGGTTTGCTCTCGGACAGCGCGCGCAGCTCGCTTGCGGTGTAGCAGGCGGGCAGCGCGAGTGTGAGGATGCAGGCGATGACCGGGGCATATCGCATGGTGTGCAGAGGTTGCCTCATGGATCACAAACCTGCAACGTGGGACCGGTGAACACGATGGACATGAATCTACCTCCGTCGACGCCCGCCAACGCGCGGGTGTCCGTGGGTGTCTTGCGCGGGCTCTTCGGACCACTCGCGGCCCTCTTGCTCTGTGCGCTCTTCCTGACCGCCTGCCCCGGCGGCGCCGTCCAGCTCGAGGACGAAAAGCGCCGGGGTGTGGAGGGCGAGGTGCTGCCACGAACGAGCAGAACCGAAGCGCGCGGGCACTTCGTCAAGGGTAACGAGTTGTCCCGCGAGGGGAATTTCAAAGCGGCGGTTCGTCGCTACGACAAAGCCATCGCGATCGACCCGAAATTCCGCGACGCGTACATCAACCGAGGGATCGCCCACATGGAGATCGTCCGGTTCGACAAAGCGCTACCGGATTTTGCGGAGGCCCTCGAGATCGGCCCGGAAGACGCCCTTGTCTACTTCAATCTGGGCAACGCCTACGCCGTGCACGCGCAGTGGGAGATGGCGGTGAAGTGCTACGAGAAGGCCCTCGAACTGGACGATTCGCACGGCGGCGCCCGCAACAATCTGGGGAACGCGTTGGCATCTTCCGACCGCGTGGACGACGCGGTGCGGGTCTTTGCAGAGTACAGTCAGCGCAACCCGGACAGCGCCGTTGGGTACAACAACCTCGGGGTCGCGCTCGAGATCGGTGGCCGCGACAACGAGGCCATGAGCGCATACCAGCGGGCCATCTCAGCGGACGCCAAGCACCCCGACGCGTACATGAACCTGGGCAAGCTCCAGCGCAAGCGCGGCAACGCCTGCGCCGCCATGGGCACCCTGTCGACGTTCATCAAGCTCGTGGACGACCCCGACGACATCTTCCGCCTGAAGATGGAAGGCATGCTCGGCAGCTTGCTGGCCCAATGCCCGAGCGGCGCGCACTACATCAATGACGTTGGAGCGAACTGATCCGGGACTGGATCTTTCGCGCTTCGATTGACTCCGGGGGGCTCAGCGCCACAAAGCGCCGCAGCAGAGCCACGCCCTCCGCCTTGCGCCCTTGCCGGACCCGGAGCAGCCCAAGGTTGAAGTGGGCGTCCGGGTGGTCTGGGGCGATCGCCAGGGCGCGCTCGTACGCGGCCGCGGCCTCGGCTGGGCGCTTCTGCATCTCCAACATGGTGCCCAGGTTGTTGAAACCCTCGGAGCGGTCGGGGTAGCGGTCGTTGAACTCGCGGAAAATGGCCTCCGCCTCCGCAAAGCGCCCGTCTGATGCGTACGCGTTGCCGAGGTTGTTGAGGGTCCCGGCCTGGTCGCGGTCCTTGTCCAGGCTCTTCAAGTAGCAGTCGACAGCGTTGTCCCACATGGCCATCGCGGCGTAGACGTTGCCCAGGTTGTAGTAGGTTCCCGCGTCGTCAGCGCCGAGCTCGATGGCCTCCGCGAAGTCCACGAGCGCCAGGTCGAACCGCCGCGCCTGGATGTGCGCGATTCCCCGGTTGCGCCAGGCGTCGGCGAGCTGTGGGTTGGCATCGATGGCGTCGTCGTAGTGACGGATGGCCACCTTCCAACTCTGGTCGTCCATGGCGTCGTTGCCGGCCACGAAAGCGGCGCTGGCGGCGGGAGCGGGCGGCGGCACTTTGTCGGGAAGGGGCTGGGTGCGGTCCAGGGTTCCACACGCAGCTGCGGTGAAGACGAGGGGGGCGGCAACGAGCAGCAGGTATCGATTCACGGGCGACTCCTCGAAAGGGTGGCAGGGGGGACCGGCGCGCACGGGCGCAGTGGGAACCGGTCCCCGAAGCGTCAGACGGAGGCGCTGCGCGTTTCATTCAAAGGGGGGCCGTGGCATAGTGCCCCCCGATGCCATTGTTCGTCTCCATAGCCGGCAACATCGGAGCCGGAAAGACCACCGCCTGCAACGTGATCGCCGAAGCTTTTGGCCTGCGAACGTTGCACGAGCCCGTGGTCGACAATCGTTTCCTGTCGCCCTACTACGCGGACATGCGGCGCTGGTCGTTCACGCTGCAGATGGAGTTTCTGCTCAAGCGCATCGAGCACCATACGCTGGTGGACACTGCCAAGACGGGCTGCATCCAGGACCGCACACTGCTCGAGGACCCCGAGATCTTTGCCAAGTACCTGCACGGGCTGGGCAATATGTCGGACGACGAGCTCGATCTGTATTTTGACTACGTGCGGATGCTGTTACCGACGATTCGGCAGCCCGACCGCATCATCTTCCTGAGCTGCCCGGACGTGAACGTATTGCTTCGCCGCATCGCCGAGCGTGGCCGGGCAGCGGAGTCCGGGCTCGAGGCCCAGTTCCTGCGGGGCCTGGCCCACTACTACGCGGTGTTTCCGCAGGTCTGCGAGTCGAAGTATGGCATTCCGACTTTGAGCATCGACGTGGATGCCATCGACATCCGAACCCCGGCTGGAAAGGCGTCGTTCCTGTCGCAGGTCGAGGGGTTCCTGTTCGAAGACCAACGCTCGGGTCGCCTCTTCTGATGACAACAGACCGTATCTGGGAAGGCGACGTAGTCGTTGTGGGTGCAGGGCCGGCGGGTGCCTGGGCTGCGGCTTGCCTGGCGCGGGGCGGTGCACGCGTGGCGCTCGTCGACAGACGGCCCCGCGGCGATGCCGGCGCGCAATGGGTCAACGGGCTCGCGTCCTGGCTCCTGGACGAAGCTGGCTGCGTCCACCCCCGCCCCCCGGAGCTGCTCGGCGCAGGTCACCGCTTCACGATCCTGTCCCCGCTCGGCAACCACCGCGTCGATGTCGACGACCACCCTCTCTACGAGGTGGACATGCGTCTGCTGGGTCTGCGTCTCGCCGACGAGGCGGAGGCGGCGGGGGCTGAGATGCTCTGGGAGACCGTCGCTGAGGAGGTGGAGATTGGCTCCGCCGGTCGGCCGGTGGCGCTGACCGCCACGCGCACCTCCGGTGGCATCGAGGAGCGGCTGCGGTTGCGCGCCTCTGTGTTTGTGGATGCCTCGGGGCTGCCGGCGGTCCTTCGCCGTCAGGTGCCCCGGCTTGCGCACGCCTGTCCGCCTCCGGCGCCGTCGGACCTCTGCGTGGCTGCGCAGGAGGTCCGGGAGATCTCAGATCGCGGCGGCGCCCGGGCGTTCCTGGGCCGTCACGACGCTGAACCGGAGCAGACCCTGGCCTGGACCGGCGTGGAGGGGGGCTACTCCGTGCTGAATGTACGGGTGGACGCTGACTTCAACCGCATGTCGATCCTGACGGGCTCCACGGCCCTGCCGCGCTACCGGTCCGGGCGCCGTATCCTTGACGATTTTGCGCGCCAACACGACTGGGTCGGGCCGCGGATCTTTGGTGGTTCGCGCGCGCTGCCACTTCGGCGCCCGTACAGCCGCCTGGTCGCGCCTGGCATTGCGCTGCTCGGCGACGCCGCCTGCCAGGTCTACCCCACGCATGGCAGCGGCATCGGGATCGGCCTGGCTGCGGCGCGCATGTTGGCCGACGCCATCCTGGGCGCCCTGCGTCGCCGCGAGGATCCGGGCGCGCGCCCGGCCATGTGGGGCTATTCCAGCGCCTTCCACCGCAAGTGGGGCGCGCTGATGTGCAGCGCGGACGCGTTCCGTCGGTTCTCGCAGACACTGCGCCCGGCGGACGTGGACCGCATGATGGGCCATGGGATTCTGAGCCCGCAGATGGTGGCCGACGGGCTGGCGCAGAGGCCCGCGTCCGTACACCTGGACGGCCTGTGGACCCAGCTGCGCGGCATGTCCAAAGCGGGCGATCTCGCGGCCCGCTTGATCCCGGTGCTCGCGCGCTTGCCACTGATCGAGCGCGTGGCCGCCACCTACCCCAAACGCGACAGCGGTCACATCCAGGTCGACATCTATCGGTACGAGCGACGCATGCGCTGGCTCGTAGACAGTGTTGGCTCGCGCAGATAGACTCCGCAGCCATGAAGAAGAAGGGCGTCCTCACCATTTTTGTTGTCTTTGGTTTCCTGGCCACCGTGTTTTTTCTTTTCATGCTGGCGGCGCTCGGCGGAGCCGACTCAGGCCTGGCGTTGACGGGTAAAGGCATCGGCGTCGTGGAGATCCTCGGCCCGATCATGGACAGCAAGAAGGCCGTCGAACAGATCGAGTCCTTCGCCAAGAACGACAACGTCAAAGGCATCATCCTGCGCATCGACTCGCCAGGTGGCGCAGTGGCCCCGAGCCAGGAGATCTACTACGCGGTCCACGAGGCCAAGAAGAAGAAGAAGGTCTACGTCAGCATGGGCAACCTGGCGGCCTCGGGCGGGTATTACATCGCCTGCGCGGGAGACAAGATCTATGCGTTGCCAGGCTCGGTGACGGGGTCCATAGGCGTCATCACCCAGATCACCAACGTGTCCGAGCTCGCGGAGCTGGCCAAGATAAAGATGGTCACGATCAAGAGCGGCAAGCACAAAGACATGGGCAACCCGTTCCGGGAGTTCAGCGAGGACGACCGGGCCGTGTTCACCTCCATGATCGATGACATCTACGAGCAGTTCGTGACCCATATCGCCGAGTCCCGCGGGATGGAGGTGGAGAAGGTCAAGTCGCTGGCCGATGGCCGCGTCTACACCGGTCGCCAGGCCTTGGCCAACGGCCTCGTCGATGAGCTGGGGCCACTCCAGAAGGTGGCGCTCGACCTCGGCGCTGAGGTTGGAATCGAAGGCAAGCCCGCGTTGATCTATCCTCCCAAGGATGACGACGAGTTCCTCAAGAGACTGCTCGAGGGCTCAGCCCAGACCATCACCCGAGGCGCTCTCCGCTCCCTCTCGGAGGCCTCGGTCCCCACGTTTGAGTACCGCTATGTGGGACCGTAGTCGGCCCCGTGGTCGGGTCGCGCTGGTTCTGTTCGTCGCGTTGGGCCTGTGTGGGTCCACGGTAGCGGCGGACGGCCTGAGCAAGGAAGAAGAGGCGCGGCGCAAGAAGCTGGTCCGCCTCGCCGCCGGCAAGCCCAAGCTCCCGGCGCCTACGGCCAAGGTCTATTCGCTCGAGGCGCTCCTGGACCGAACGCTGGACCAGAACCCCCTCCTCGTGGCCCGCAAACACGCCGAGTTGTACGCGGAGCTGCGGCAGGACGAGGCCAATTGGGCCGTCTCGCCCTCGATCAAGATCGAATCGCAGTTCACGGTCGTACCCGCGGACACCGACATCAACCGGGCCCAGGGCAACCTGGAGAAATACCTGGAGCTGGATGTCGGGCCGTTCTCGGCCAACTCTGTGCGCATCATCATTCCGATCTTCACCTTTGGGAAGATCGCAGCCGCCAAGGACCTGGCCGCCCTCGGCATCGACCAGGCGCGGCTCGACACCAAGAAGCAGCGGCTCAAACTCATCGCCCAGACCAAGGAGGCCTACTACAGCCTCCAGCTCGGCAAACACATCCAGGCGATCACCGCCGATGGCCGGTCGGTGATCAAGGAGGAGATCGAGCGGCAAAACGAGGCGCGTGAGTTTGGCGACGAAGACGTGGATGTACCTCAGCTTCGCAAGCTGCAGATTTTTGACGCGGAGTTCGACGTAAAGGCGATCGACAATGAGCGTCTGGTGGGCCTGACGCGAAGCGCGCTCGGCGCGCTGACCGGGATGGAGAACGACGAGTTTGATGTCCCGCCCTTTGACGAGTCGGACGACACCGGCGCGCTGCTCCCGCTGAGCGTCTACCTGGATCTGGCCAAGGACAATCGTCCTGACTTTGAGCTCCTCAACGCCCTGGTGTCCGCGCGCAAACGACAGGTCGACCTTGAGCGGGCCAAATTCTACCCGGACATCTACTTCGCCGGCGAGTTCCGCTACGGCTTCTCCACGGAGGAGGCCAAGGAACAACAGGTGAAGTTTGACGAGGACAACACCAACCTGCCGGACGCGTTCCGTGGTCTGGACGAGGGCGTCGTCACCGTCGCGCCCTTCAGCGATCCCTACAACTACACACGCTTTGGTTTCCTGCTCGGCGCCCGTATCGATTACAACCCAGCCCAGCGCTATTGGAAGTACCAGCAAGCCCAGGCCAAGCTCGCCGAGGCCCGCTCGCAGCGAACTGCGGCCCTTGAGGGGATCGACATTCAGATCGAGAAGCGCTGGCGGGAGACCGACGATGAACGCCGCAAGATCGAGGCGTGGCAGCGCAATCTCAAGGCGGCCGATCGCTGGCGCAAGCAGGTGGCGATTGCCTTTGAGTCCGGCGGCGCCGAGCTCAAGGACTTCCTGGAGCCTCTCAAGGCCTGGTACAACGCACGCCTGAAGCTCCTGGAAGCCCAGTACAATTTCCGGGTGAATCTCGCCAAGCTCGGCGAGCTCGTCGGGCTCACGGACATCGCAGCCGTGGCCGAGAGCATGCCGATGCCAGCCCGCGTTGAATGAAATCAAAGGACGGCCGTCCAACCGCTCGGACACCATTGAGGCAGCCAAGATGATCAAGCGCCCCGTTTTCCTTTTCACCTTCCTGCTCGCCTTCCTCGTCGCTGTCCCGGCGTTCGCCGGGCCACCGACCGACTTCGTGAAGAAGAAGAGCGAGAAGCTGTTTGATGTCGTCAACCAACCGGTCGGCGCCAAGCGCACCACCGCCCTCAAGGCCGAGGCGCGCTCGCTGGTCAACTACGAGGAGCTCGCCAAACGCGCTCTCGGAAAGCACTGGGAAGCGCGCACGGACGTGGAGAAGAAGGCGTTCATCGACCTGCTCGAGCGCCTCGTGGAGCTCAACTACGCCAACCGCTTCCAGGCCAAGGCCAGCACGACCAAGTACACCGTCGCCTACACCGGCGAGAAGGTGCGCGAAGGTACAGGCCAGGCGATCGTGAAGACCAAGGTCACCTACGGCGACGAGGTCTTCACCCTCGACTACAAGCTGCTGATGAAGAAGGACGCCGAGCCCACGATCTACGACGCGGTCTTCGACGACATCTCCCTGGAGGAGACCTACCGCGACTCGTACGTCCCGATCATCGAGAAAGAGGGCTGGCCGTCCCTGATCAAGCGCATGAAGAAGAAGCTCGACTCCCTCGACAAGTAGGAATCCGGCGTCGCGGAGGATCGTCTCTCCGGGCGCCAAGGTGCGACGGCTCGCGGCTCAGGCCAGCCGGGCCTGCACGGCGAGGCCGCCGCTGAGAGCGCCCACGTCGTGGGTACGAATCCAGTCCGCCCCCTGCCGCGCGCAGTAGAGCTCGGCGGCCAGTGTGGGCGGCCCCGACTGCTCCAATTCACATCCGGTGATGCGCCGTAGGAACGACTTCCTGGAGACGCTGACCAGGACCGGGAGCCCAAAACGCTCCCGCAGCCTCGGCAGCGCCCTCAAGATGGCCAGCGACGAGTTGGGGTCCCTACCCAGGAAGAACCCCATGCCGGGGTCCAGGACCAGCCGTTCCCGCGCGACGCCCGCGCGCACCAGGTCTCCAATTCGTCGCTCGAAGAAGGCGACGACTTCCGTGTAGATCGTAGCCGGGTCCGACGCCGCGCGGGTGGCTTTGCCTCCCCGCTGGATCGAGTGCATCACGATCAAGGTACAGTCGCCGGCCGCAAGCTCCGGGTAGAACTCTGGGTCGGCAAAGCCCTGAATGTCGTTGATTGCGTCGACGCCGGCCTGCATGGCCCACCGCTGGGTCTGGGTCAGGTAGGTGTCAATGCTCAGAGGTACCCCCGCGAGGGCGTCCACGACGGGTTCCAGGCGCCGGATCTCCTCTAGCGCGGTGACCGCTTCCGCGTCCGGATGTGTAGACGCCGGACCCAGATCGACCATGGCTGCGCCACTCTGGAACAAGGCACGCGCGTGCGCCACGGCATTGTCAGGGTCCAGGTACAGTCCACCATCGGAGAACGAATCCCGCGTGACGTTGACGATGCCTAGGATCTTTGTGGTGGGGCCGTTGGGCGCGCTCAGCGGCACTGCGGGGCGACTTCGTAGGGCTTGAAATCCGGGTACCGGCGGCGCTGACGTTGCATTTTGTCTTCTGCGGCCGTGATCTGATCCCGAATCTCCTTGAGCGCTGCCTTCTGGTCGGTCTTTCCGCGCGCACAGATGAGCTCGAACGCCTTGACGAAGGCTTCCTGGGCGGTGCCGTACTCGTTCTTGTCCATGGCCTCGCGCGCGGCCTTCTTGTACTGGTTGGCCAGGATCTGCCGGACCTCGTCGAGCTCCTTTGCGGCGGTGTCGTGCGCGCTGGTGCCGTCGGGCACGGACTCGAGCTTCTTGAGGGCGTCGTCGTACTGGGCTTTGCCCTTGAGCTTGAGGCCCGCCTCGAATTTCTCCTGGGCGTCCTGCTCCTTGACCGCCTGGGCCTTGAGCTTCTTGGCGTCCTCGCTGTCCGGCTTGGCCGTCAGCGCCTCGTCAAACTTGGCGATGGCGTCCGTCCACTTCTGCTGGGACATGAGCGCGCGCCCGTCGTTGACGAGCGAGTCGGCCTTCTGCTCGGGGCTCAGCTCCGTCGCGATCGGCGGAACCTCTTCCACCTGGCTCGAGCTGTACAGCCACCATCCCGCGGCAGCGGCGATGGCGAGCGTCAGGAACAGAAGCATGACGATGAGCAGGCCGACGATGATGACGCCGATGCCGATTCCGCCGCCGCCACTGCTGCGTCCGGAACCGCCGGTCTTGGGCATGGGGGCCGCGGGCCCGGCGTACTTGCTGACGTCGACGTTCTCGCCGCTGGGGACGAAGATGAAGTCGACGTTTCCAAAGCTGACGCGGTCCCGCTCGCGAAGGATTGTGGGTCCGGAGATGCGCTTGGCACCCACCGAGCTTCCGTTGGAGGAGCCCAGGTCCGCGAGGGTGTAGACCATGCCATCGCAGTCGATGTTCGCGTGGCGGCGGGAGGCCGAGGGATCGTTAAGGAAGATGGTGTTGTCTTCCGTTCGACCGACCGTGTTTCTGCGCTCGGTCAGCGGGAAGACTTCTCCGGCGAACGAGTCGCCGACGCGGACGAGTTTGTAGGCGTTCTCGTCCTGGCTGACGATGTGCGTAGAGACGACATCCTGCTTGTCGTCCTCCTCGTTGTTGAACTCGAGGTAGAGGTAGTAGTCGCCGATGCGGATCTGCGCGGCCGAGCCCAGATCGCGCTGACCCTGAATCCGCTGCCCATCGACGATGACGCCGTTGGACGAGCCCAAGTCTTCAATGAAGCACTTGGAGTCCCGGATGAACATACGGGCGTGCTGCCGCGACACATTGCTGCTGGGCAGAATGATGTCGTTGCCGTCGACCCGTCCTATCAGGTAGGTCCCGTGATTGAACGAGAACTCGTCGGCGATGACGCCATTCTTGTCCTCGATGATCAGGGTATACATCAGACCTCAGACTCGAGTCAGCCGAAGATGCTCGTGTCCACCGCCTGACCGGCGGCACGCAGCGCCTCGTAGAACACGGGAACGTAGCCGGTGGCGACAAAGTTCCCACCCCCTGTTTCCGCGCGCCAGTAGAACACATCGTTGATGCGGAAGGCATCCATATCCATGCCTTGCACCTCCGAGATCTGCTGCACGCGGGCCTGTCCGTTTCCGTCGTGGTGGACGACAACGACCAGGTGAACGGCGCGTGCGATCTGCTCCCGAAGCCCGCGGGGCGACGCGTCGAATGCGCCGAGCTGGGCCAGGGATTGGAGGCGACCGATGGCGTCCTTGCTGGAGGAACCGTTGACCGTGGCCAGCGATCCGGACGTACCGGCGGCGGCGGCGGCGACCCACTCGTAGGCCTCGCCGCCCTGGAGGGTGTTCACCAGAATGCGCTCAGGTGCCATGCGCAACGCGGCGCGCAGCAGGTAGCGTGTGTCGTATTGCCCAGCGGAGGCGACGTCGAGGTTGACGACGCTGTGCTGCGGCAAGTGGACGGAGCCCGAGTTTTCCACCAGGACGATGCGGGTGCCGTCTGCGATTCCGGCGCCGAGGGAGCCAAGGAGCTCGTCTCTGGCGGCGGCCGAAGCCCCGGCGATCAGGATGGTTCTGCCGGCGTCAACCGCCTGCCGAAGCATCTCTGCCATGCCGGTGCTCATGACACCAGCGGTGGCCAGATCATCCAGGCTGCGTGCGGCCCCGCGGCTCTTGCGCACCGTGAGCACAGGACCTCGCGGCGCCAGTGGTGGCATGAGGATGTGCACGCGCGTACCGTCGGAGAAGCGGACTTCCTCGGCGGGCTGGCTGTTGGGGTCCTCCAACCGTGCGCCGAGCAATCGCTGCGCCGCCAGGAAGAGGAAGTCGGGGTGGCTGTACGCCCGCGCCGCCGTGGAGACGCGGTTGCCCTGCTTGGTCAGGATCTGGTCAAAGCTGTTGACGTAGATCTCTTCGACATTCTGGTCGTCGAGGAGGTTCTCAAGCGGTCCGAGGCCGACAATCTCGCTGAGCAGGTGGTCGGCGACCTCCGAATTGCCCTGCGCGGCGTCGGACGCGGCGCCTTCCCACTGGGCCCGGTCCTCGGGACTGGGCGGATAATGGGCCGGAAGCGTCGACGGATCCACGGTTGCGAAGAAGCGTCCGGCGGCGTCCGCCTGGCTCTGCGCGAAACCCTCGTCGCGCTGCTGCACGAACTCGGGCTTGGTGGTGACGATCCCAGCACCGGGCGTGTAGAGAGAAGGCATGGCGCCAAGCTGCGGCGGAGGCGCAAGGGGTGCGGGCGCATGCACCGGTGCAGCCGGACCCGGAGGCGCCGACAGCGGTGGCGCGCTGCGCGGTTGCACCGCAGGCGTATTTTGGGCTGTCGCAGGGCCGGCGAGGGGTCCCGGGCGAGGCGGCGCAGGCGTCGAGACCGGTGCCGGGGAGCCGGACAACGGAGACGGACCGGGCGCGCCTTGGCGCGGTGACAACGCGGGCGCAGGCTTGGCTGGCTTCGGCGGTGGCGCCGGCTTGGGCACCGCTGCGGGCGGCAGCGGCGCGGCCTGCGGCATCGCGGGGCTGCTCTGGCGCGGCGAGATCGGAGCGGACGGACCCTGGCCAGCCAACGAGGGCGGTGGCGCGGGCGCGTTCATCTCCTGGATCCCAGGCCCTGGCCCTGGCATGGCCGGGGCGTCAGGTGCCGCGCCGGCTGCCGCCGACTCCTGGATGTTGAGTACGAAGTCACCGATGTACACCTTGTCGTTGGTCTTGATCACCTGCGGAGAGGTGATCTTGCGACCGTTGACGTAGGTGCCGTTGGTGCTTTTCAGGTCGACGACAATGAACTTTCCGTCCTTGACGACGATCCGACTATGACGCTTGGAGACGTTCCCCTTCGGCAGGACAATATCATTGCCCTTGACCCGGCCAATACTGACCTCGGTCTTATCGAACGAATAGGTAGACTGGGGACCGTCTTTCTCAGAAACCGTGACTGCGAACACAATCCGCTCCTGAGGGGGGTGGGTTCCGGAACGACTCGGAAATCGTTGACGCGGGCCAACTGGACCGTGCGCCGAGTCTCACCCCCACGCCGAACCTTGTCAAGAACGTTCCATGCGCCGTTCCCATGGGCCTCCAGACGCCTGGGATCGGTCTCGGACTTCGGTCGGCACCAAGGCGGCGCGAACTTCGTGCTACCATGAAGCGGGGCCATCGAGCGGGGATGTGATGGCGGACCACCCACAGGCGATTGTACTGCTCCTGGAGGACGCCCAGGGCGCCGTCGGCGAGGGGTCGTGCAGGTTCCGGGTAGAGCGTGAGGCCATCATCGGCCGAGGCGCCGATGCCGATCTGACTCTGGCGGATGTCCGCGTGTCCCGCCGGCATGCGCGCGTGTTTGCCGAGCAGGACGCCTGGTGGGTCGAGGACGCGGGCAGCACCAGCGGCTGTTGGCTCAATTCCACCCGCGTAGCCGGTCGTCGTCGAGTCATGCCCGGCGACGAGCTCCGGCTGGGAGGCGTGGTGTTGAGGGTGTCCAAGGAGCCCGAGGCTCCCTGACGGCCCGAGGTGTAACGGCCGGCAACGCACACTCCCGGTGCGGCTACGTCCAAGGCACGAACCCTGGACGAGGTAGTATCATGCGGATTTTGACGGTGTTCCTTTTGGTCTTGCTCAGCGCCTGTGGTGGCGACGGCAACTCCGACGACGGCGTAGCCCGGCTCGGTAGCGTCGAGTTGAGCGAGGAAGCCCTGGACTTTGGCCCTGTGGAGGTCGGAGACCAGGCAACGCTCGTTGTCGCGGCGGTAAACAGCGGCAACGCGGCGACGCGGATCGAACTCGAGCTCGCCAGTGGCCCGTTTGAAGTACTGGGCGGCTGCGGCGAATCACTCGCGCCCGACGAGGCCTGCGAACTGAGCATCGCATTCACGCCCACCAACACCGGCGACGCGTCGTCGATTCTGCGGGTCACTGGGGGTGACACGTCCGCTGCGGTGGTCCTGACCGGGTCGGGCGCCGAGCCCACCGCGCCCGTGCTGACTCTGTCGCAGACCGAGATTGATCTCGGTACCTTCCTTGTCGGTGCCGAGACCGACACCTCCATTACAGTGACGAACACAGGGAACCGCGCGTCCGGGGAGCTGGCCATCGAGCTGATGTCCGACCCCGGCTTCTCCCTCGGTGCCGACGACTGCGACGACGGTTTGGCTCCGGGCGCGGACTGTACCATCACCGTACAGGTCGTGGTCAGCGGGCGCGGCACAACCGAAGCCGATCTGACGGTCTCGGCGGGTGGTAGCCAGGCGACGACGGTCCTTCGGGTCCGCGGTGAAGTCCCCGCACAGCTCGACGCCCCGGCGGAGATCGTCGTGGAAGGGCTGCGCGCCGGAGCCAGTCGTCCCGTGAGTTTCTCTGTGCGCAACAACGGCGACTACCCCGCTGAAAACCTTCGCGTCGGGGTGTCCTCGCGGGCCCTCTCGGAGTTTGAGGTGGACTGCGTGAACCTCGCCCCCGGCGAGGACTGTCGCGTGAGGGCGCAGTGGTCGGCGCCGCGTTCAGGGGGCCCGGCCACTGAGATTCTCAGCGTCTATTGGGACGGCGGCGTTGTGGAGGTTCGGCTCGTCGCCGAGGTGATCGGCAATGGCACCTTCGTGGTGGAAGGCGACCGCACGGTCACGCTGGACGAAGAACAGATCGGCGCGACGAGGGCCTTCAGCTTCACGGTCCGCAACAGCGATGAACAGTATGACATTACCTTTATCCGCGCGGAGATCTCCCTGGTCCGCCAGGGCAGCCTCACCATCAACGCAGCCGAATGTGCGGGGACTCTGGCTGCGGGTCGGAGCTGTACGATTCACGGCGAGTTCGAGGTCCTGGGCGGAAGTCAGGTCGCGACCGTGCAACTTGTGGGGACCGGCGTCGAGAGCCCGGTGATGACCGTACGGGCCAGCGGGCCATCGGTGATCGTGGTCGAGCCCGCAAGCGAGATCAGGTTCGGCACCGTCACCTCGCGCTACGTCGTCAAGCGCAGGGTTACGGTCCGCAACACGACCAACGAGGATCTCAACATCACCGCCGTCCCGGACCACAACGGTAGCTTCTTCATCGACGACGACCCCTTGGACGCCGTCCGCGGGTGCAACGCTCGTCTGAGACCGGGGGGCAGTTGTGCGCTCGACCTGGCCCTGGAGGGCAGCCGCCGCAACGGCGCATTCGACTTCCCGCTGACCATCACGTCATCGGTTCCCTTTGGGAGTCGCAACGCGGTCGTGATTCTGCGCTTCACCGGTAACGTGAATCGTTGATTGGCGGGGCGTGGCGCCTGTCGGCGGGTGTCGCGGCTAGTCCCGGAAGAAGCGAAGATTTCGTTGCGAGGGCGTGGAGACGGCGACGATGACGGCGTTCGTGCCGCTAACGACGACGTAGGCTGAGCAGAGTTCAGGTGAGGAGGAGCGGCGGCGCGGGCGCCGTCAGCGGCGGTGTATCCGCGTCCGCAGCAGGAATCTTCGCTTCTTTCGGGGCTACTACCCCCGACCCAAACTCCTGCCCTGGTCTGCGCCCGCGCCAGCACGCCGTCCGCGACGCCCTTGGTCCTCACGTGTTCGAAACACGCTTCGGCCTGCAGGCGCCACGGTCGCCGCACCGGCACGACCGGTCACCAGGACAAGACTTGCGGTCGGGAGCACTAGAACCCGACCGCGACGCCGCCGCCGATGAACCAATTGTCCACGGTGCGGTAGGGGTTGTCGTCCTGGAGGTCGGCGCCATCTTTGAGGCGCCACAGGCGGCTCCATTGGGCCAGCAGGTAGACCCAGTTGGTCACGAAGTAGCGCGCCTCCGCTACGAGCAGGGCGTCTTTGAGCTCGAAGGCGTTGTCGATCCCGTCAAAACCGGTCTTGCGGTAGAGAGCGCCGAGGACGACCGGGCCGATGCGGGGGAGCTGGGCGCGGAGCAGGAGGCTTGCGTTCTCCGGGCCCTGGTAGTCCTCGTACGCGCCCGTGATCTGTGCCAGCCCGATGAAGTCGAAGGTCAGCTCTCCGTAGGCGCCAAAAACCGATCCGCGGTCCTGGTTGCGCAGCACCGTCAGCTTGGGGGCGCCGCCGCCCTGCCAGCCGAAGAAGGCGTCCCGCTCAATCTCGTACAGGGAGCTGAAGTAGTCGGGGATGTAGTTCTCGCCCACCCACCGCAGCTCCAGTCGCGAGTACAGCGAGAAGGATTCAGCCGGTCGCAGGTTGGTCAGGGCGCCCAGATGCGCTCCGGGGGAGCCGTCCAGGCTGAAATTGATGTCCAGGTAGGGGATGAAGTCCACCAGGGGCTCCTGGATGAGCAGGAGCTCGTTGTCGATGCCGAAGACGCCTGTGACCTCCGTCTTGGAGGGGACCAGCCGGCCTGCGTCGTCCACGGCGAAGGGCATGCCGTCGTCTTCCAGGACGTTGATGCGCTCGAAGCCGGTGGGCGCATCCACATCCAGCAGCAGGCTCGTGCCCACGGCCCAGCGCGTCCACCACGAGCTCGGCTCCACGAAGGTGATGGGTCGCGCATAGACGCGATAGCCCATCACCTCGGGGTCGATGAAGTTGTCGAGGACGAGCTCGATGCCGCCGTGGCGGGAGTTGAGGTCTCCCGTGAACCCCAGCTGGTAATGGTCCACGTCGATGACGTTGAAGTAGCGGTTCATGATCGTGCCGTGGCCTATCACCACACCGCCGAGCTCGCCGACGCGCAGGTGGAGGGGCTCGCGCTTGTGGCCGTACTCCACAAAGCGGACGATCTTCAGGTAGTCGCCCACCTCGTCCCAGTCCTCGGACCGGACCAGGCCCTCGTCCTTGGGCGCCCGGTCGACGATCCGGAACCGAAGCGGGACGCGGAACCCGGTGGTGAGGTCGGTCCGGCACTCGTCGTTCTTCTTGTCCTTGTCGAGCCCTGCGTCGGCGCCGCCGTCTACACCGGGACTGGGAGCGTCAGCCTCTTCGCCGTCGATGGGGAAGTAGCCGTGGCAGAAGGCTTTGGGGACCTGGAGCCGGAAGGCCCAGACCAGGTTCACGCCGAGAAAGAAGTCCTCGTCCAGCTTGCCGAAGGTCGCCTCGCCCCCCGCATACCCGCCGCCGCGCGGCGACGTCAGCTCGCCGGGCGAGGTGTCTTGTGCGTTCACCTGGGCCGTGGAGAGCACGGCGAAGGCGACGATCAGGGCGGTCGTGGCGAGTTTTTGAGGCGAGGGTCCGTACTGCACGTCAGGCTCCGGTGGGAGAGGGCCTTCCTATGCTGTAGTAGATGAAGCCCATGCGCTCCATTTTTTCCGGACGATAGATGTTGCGACCGTCCACCAGCAGCGGTGTGGTCAAACGCTTCTTGATGTCGTCAAAGTCCGGGTTTCGGTAATCGTTCCACTCGGTGCAGACGACGAGCGCGTCGGCGCCGTCGATGCACTCGTAGCAGTCGGAGAAGAACTTCACCTTGTCGCCCAGGTGCGCGACCTCCGGGGGCGCGGTCTCCAGAGCGACCGGGTCCGTGGCGTGCACGGTGGCGCCGGCGTTGACCAGCAGCTCGATGGTGACGAGGGCGGGTGCCTCGCGCATGTCGTCCGTGCGGGGCTTGAACGCCAGGCCCCAGATGCCGATGGTCTTGCCGCGCAGGTCCTCACCGTAGTGGTCCACGATCTTCTCGAAACAGGTCCGCTTCTGCCGTGCGTTGACGGATTCCACGGCCTCGAGGACCTCCATCTCCACGCCATATTGGCTGCCGGTCTGGACCAGGGCCTTGATGTCCTTCGGGAAACAGCTGCCGCCGTAGCCGCAGCCGGGGAAGATGAAGTGCGGCCCGATGCGTTGGTCCGTGCTCATCGCCTTGCGGACGTTGTCCACGTCGGCGCCGACCTTCTCGCACAGCCGCGAGATCTCATTGATGAAGCTGATCTTGGTCGCGAGCATGGCGTTGGACGCGTATTTGCTCATCTCGCTGGAGCGCAGGTCCATGGTGAGAATGGGCTTGCCCGTGCGCACGAAGGGCGCGTAGAGCTCCTCCATGATCTCCTTGACCCGCTCGTTCTCGCACCCGACCACGACGCGGTCAGGCTTGAGGAAGTCCTGCACCGCGGCGCCCTCTTTGAGAAACTCGGGGTTGCTGACGACCTGGAACGGCCGGTCGCTGTTGTTGGAGATGATGGTGCGGACGAGATCGCACGTCCCCACGGGCACAGTGCTCTTGACGATGACGATCTTGTCGTCGGCGTTCAGGTTCGTACCGATGGTCTCGGCGACGGCCAGCACGTGCTGCAGGTCGGCGGAGCCGTCCTCACCCGTAGGGGTTCCCACGGCGATGAAGATCAGGTCGCTGGACTTGATGCCCGACGCAACATCCGTCGTGAAGTGCAGGCGAGCCTTGGCCATATTGTGGCGAACGATCTCGCTCAGGCCGGGCTCGTAGATGGGTAGGATCCCGTCGTTGAGGCGGTTGATCTTGCCCTCGTCGATGTCTGCGCAGGTGACGTGGTTGCCGCTGTTGGCAAAGCACGCCCCGCTGACGAGGCCGACATATCCGGTACCGATGACGCAAATCTTCATAGGGAGCACTCCAGGGTCCGATGCCGTGGCCCGACAATGGCCGGGTTTGCGGACGCGGTCTGATACCAGACCCGTGCGTCAGCGGGCAAGAAGGTGCTCGGGATAGCACGCGAAGAACCGCGGGCCTGCCCCGGCGCACGTCGCCAGCTGGTGCAACATGAATACCAGCCCGACGGCGATGAGCAGAATGCACAGCCCAAACGCCACCTCGAGGGCAACGCTGCGGATGCCGCGCGGCTTCCCAGCCAGGGCAGAGCCCATGGTGACGGAGAGCGCGGTCCCGGCGATCAGGCCACCGATGTGCGCGGCATTGTCGATGGGCAGCCCCGGTATCAGGCCGATGACAAGATTGATGGCCACCCATGGGAGCAAGCCTGCTCCAAATGCGCGCGCGACGCGCGGCGGGAGACTTGTGCGGAACTTCAGTCCAAAGACCACCAGCGCACCGAGCATGCCAAAGATGGCACCGGACGCGCCAACGGACGGCCCGTCTGTGAAGAAGACGCTGGCAACGCTGCCGGCCAGCCCGCTGAACACGTAGATGACCAGGAACCTGCGTCCGCCATAGAGCCGCTCCAGCAGCGGGCCGATGAGGTAGAGCGCGTACCCGTTGAACGCCAGGTGCAGGAACCCGCCGTGCAGAAACTGGCTCGACACGAGCCGCCACGATTGCCCCTCCCACACCAGCTCATTGATCTTGGCGCCGAACAGGAGGCTCAGCCCGCCCTGGCCCGCCGGCGTCAGGCCCGAGTGTTCGGCGAAGAGGAAGGTGATGTGGACGGCGAGTACGATCCCAAGCAACCCCCATGTCAACGGGGTCGGCTGCCTGAGCGCCCGCGCGAAATTCGCCTCGCGTCTGTAGGTGTCGACGACGTCGCCGGGATTCATGAAGGCTGCCTCACATGGGCGAAGATGCCTGCTGGACCGCGCGCTGTCACGACCTGAAGCGAGCCGAGGTAGGACCGCGCGCGCCGGATGGCGCCCTGCACGTCGGTGGGGTCGCCGGCGAGTCCGGCCGCGATGGCCGTGGACAGATGGCATCCCGTGCCGTGAATCTGCCGCAAGGGCAGCGCTGCGTCGTAGTCCAGCCAGACGGGTTGGTCGTTGTGGAGGAGGTCTGCCCCGAGGTCTTGCAGGTGTCCGCCCTTGAGCATGACGTGGGCAGCGCCGGTCTTGCGCAGCGCGGCGGCGGCGGCCTCTATCTCGCCACGCGTGCGCGCGCGAACGCCGGTGAGGGCTTCCGCTTCCGGGATGTTGGGCGTAGCCACGGTGGCCAGTCCCCACAACCGGAGACTCCCGGAGCCCATCCGGCTTCCGTCTTGTCCATTGTGGAGCACCGGGTCCAGTACAATGGGCACCGACACGTCGGCCAGGGCGTCGGCGATGGCGTTCTCGATCGCGAGGTTGGGGGTGAGGCCGATCTTGATGGCCGCGACCTCGAGGTCCGCCAGCACGGCGTCAATCTGGGCTCGTACGATGCGGGCGGCGATGGGCGCGCTCGCCGTCAGGCCCGATGTGTTCTGCGCAGTCACCGCCGTGATGGCCACGGCTGGGTGCAGCCCGAAGTCAGCGGCGACGGCGGCGTCGGCGGTGGCGCCGGCCCCGGAGACCGGGTCCGTCCCCGCGATGATGAGCAGGCACTTCACGTGCCGGACTATACCCGACCCTTCGCATCGCGTCTGCGCAACGCCTGGCGGGCGACGCCGCGTTGCCGGGAGGAGGCCGGCGGCGTAGGTTACGGCGATGGATGATGTCTTCGACCCGGCGCGTGCGCTCCTGCCAGCTTGGACACTGTGGGCGAATCTGCCGGTGGCCGTGGCGCTGGGCTTTGCGCTCGGGCTGGTGGGCACCTGGGCGTCGACCTTCTTCGGACTTCGGGCGTTCAAGGCCAGTGCAGACGGCCATTGGACCGAGCGCGCGCGGCTTTCGTTCCCGATCCGCACGCGGCTGGGGCTGGCGGCGTTGACGACCCCGCTGTTTGGCCTCCTGATCGGAGCGTTTCTGTTTGCAGGGGAGCTGTCGTATGTGCCGGCGGCCGTCGTGGGGCTCGGCTGCGGCGCGGGCGCCTTTGCGGGGTCGCTCCTTGTGGGGTGGCGCCGGGCGGGCCTGTTCCGCGTGCGCACCGTCCCCTTTGCCGAGTACGCGCGCGGGGTGGTGGTCGAGTGGGTTCTGCGGCGGCCGCACGTGCTCGTGCTGACCGTGGCCATGGCGGGTCTGCCGGCCGCAGTACAGAATGGCGAGCTCTTTCTCATCGGGTGGTCGTGTGTCGGCGCGGTCCTGTTTGCGGCCTCGGGGCTCCTTGCGGGTCTGCCTGTGCTCATCGTGCTGCGTGTGGCGCGCCCGCTCGAAGGCGAGCGCGCGGTGCGGGTGCGCGCCATGGCACAGCGCATGGGGGTGCGCCTGCGCAGCGCCTGGGTGGTGCCGTGGCCTGTGGCCAACGCCCTGGCGCTCATCTACTCCCGGCAGATCGTGTTCACCGAACGCATTCTGGAGCTCCTGGACGACGAAGAGCTGGATGCCGTCACCGCCCACGAGCTCGGTCATGTCGGCGAGCCGCTGTCCGCGAAGATGGGGCGGGGCACCGTGGTCGTGGCCCTCTCGCTGGTCATGCTGGCCACGCCGTGGCTGTCTGCGCTCGGCCTCACAGGTGGGCTGCTGGTTTTCCTCCTCGTCGTGGTGGGGGCTCTGCTGGTACGGCGGGTGGCGCGGCGCATGGAGGAGCGCGCCGACAAGCTGGCTGCGGAGCAATCCATCGATCCGGCCGTGTACGCGCGCGCGCTGGAAAAGCTGTACGAAGCCAATTTGATGCCGGCGGTGACTGGGTCCAAGCACCGTGCGCACCCCGATCTCTGGGATCGGATGGTCGCGGCGGGGGCCACACCCGCGTACGAGAAGCCCGCGGCGCCGCCGAAGGGCGCCGCGCGGCTGGGTCTGATCGCGTTGATGCTCGCGCTCGTCTTCTGCGCGTGCCCGCTGGGCACGGTGTCCCGGGTCCCCCTGGGCTACGGCGCCACCGCCGCGCATTGGTCCATCGCCGTGGGCGGTGGTCACGAGGCGGCGCTGGCAGAGCTGGGCTCCCTCGCCCAGGAGGAGGGCCGCTGGCAGGACGGCGCGGACTTGTTTGTGGCCGCCGCGCACCTGTCGGGCTACCGGGATCGCGAGCTGATGGATGCAGCGCAGGCGATGGCGTACGCGGACGACTGCGAAGGCGCGGCCGGTTTTGCCGCGGTTGCCCTTGAGCACGACCTGGACCCGCTTCCGCGTGACGCGATGATGGCCGCGATTCGCGGCCGCTGCCCCCACGTCGATCTTACCCTCGATCCGCCCCCGAAGAGCCCTTGACCGCGGCTCAGAAGGCTCCAGAACCCGGCTGTCTTCGGCGTCGACCGCCCTCCTTTGTTGGCTTGACCTTGGTGGGCGTGGGCGCGAGATTGTCGTGCACTAACGCAATCCTTTTTGAGGTCCCGCATGCTTCGATGCGCGTTCGTTCTCTCCACAGCGCTGCTACTCGCCTCCGGCTGCTCCGACTCACAATCGTCCCAGGACGACCCGGACGTGGGGGCGGACCAGGATACCGCTCCCGACGTCCCGGTGGATGACACCTCCGATCCGGAGGACGGTGGAAGCGACGTCGACCCCGATCTTGCCGATGTGGGAGGCCCGGAGGGCCCCGAGGCAACCGTCGCGCAAGGTACCCTGCGTGGCGTAGAGGCTGGTGGTGCGTTGGGATTCAAGGCGATTCCGTACGCAGCACCGCCTACCGGGGACTTGCGGTGGCGTCCGCCCGCCGCGCCGGCCACATGGGACGGCGTCCGGGATGCCACCGCCTTTGGGTCGGGCTGTCCGCAGCGGGATCTCCTCGCCCCGACGGCGCCCGCAACGGGGGACGAGGACTGTTTGACGCTCAACGTCTGGACGCCGTCGCTGACGCCGGATGCGCCCCTGCCCGTCATGGTGTGGGTGCACGGTGGAGCGTGGATCACCGGGTTGGCCTCCACCAACAGCTACGACGGAACGTCATTGAGCCAGCAGGGCGTGATCGTCGTCACGCTCAACTACCGCCTCGACGTACTTGGCTACCTCGCCCACCCCAAGCTGACCGAAGAGAACGGGGGCACCAGCGGCAATTGGGGACAACTCGATCAGCGAGCGGCCCTGGCCTGGGTTCGGGAGAACATCGCGGCGTTCGGCGGTGACCCTGAGCGGGTCACACTCTTTGGGGAGTCCGCGGGCGGCCACTCGGTCTGCACGCATATGATGATCAGCCAGGGGCTGTTCCAGGCCGCCATCAGCCAGAGCGGCTTGTGCCTGTTTCAGCTCGATGATCTGGAGGCCGCCCACGGTCACGGGAGCAACCTCGCGGCCGATGTCGGGTGCGGCGACGCGGAGGACGTGCTGGCGTGCCTGCGAGCAGTGCCCCTCGAGGACATCGTCGCCATCACGGACCCCAAAGCCATCCCCGGCAGTCTGCTCACCCACCCACTGCCGTTCAAGCCCGTCGTCGACGGCACGGTCGTAACGGAGCAGCCCTCCGCGGCCTTTGCCGCGGGCCGGGTTGCGCAGGTTCCCTTTCTAGCAGCCTGCGGCAAAGCTCCAAAACGGAAGGCGTTCCTTGACGAGTCGCT
>CALBXO010000739.1 GCA_937890335.1 uncultured Pseudomonadota bacterium
CGGGCCGGCGACGCAACCCGCGCTCGACGCGGGCCGGCGACGCAGCCGGCGGCGGGATCGACCCGTCGACGCTCGAATCAGCCGCCGCAGGTGACCGCGTGTCCGCGCGATCGCTCCGCGAGATCTTTGCGCCCATCCGCCTCATAGATCTCAGACAAGAGCCGGTGTGGCGTTGGGTCAAAGGGATTGATGCTGACCGCCTCCAGGAGGTGAACTTCGGCTTCCTCCTCGCGCCCCAGCGCGTGCAGCGCCTGGCCGAGAAGTGAATGCGTCTCGTGGAGGACCGGGTAGTACTCCAGCGACCGGACGAGCACATCGATCGCCTCGTTGTACCGCTTCATCACGATGAGCGTCTTGCCCAGCCGCTTCTGCAGCAGGGGGTTGCGGTCCCCGATGAGCTCCCGCGCCTTCTCGTACTCGATCAACGCCGCGCCGTACCGTTTGCGCGCCTGGAGCAGCTCGCCCAGGTGGACAAAGTCCTCCGCCTCCTTCTTGCCGATCTCGAGGATGTCGCTGCCCTTCTTGTCGCCGACGAACTCGAGCTTCTCCACGTACACAAAGTCCTCGTCGAAGGCGCGGCTCGGGCGGGTCTTCAGGTAGGCCTTCCAGTTCTTCTCAAAGCGCCTGAAGTCCACGCCCATCAACTTCTCCATCGCGATCTCTGCGTCGCCATGTTCGCGCATCAAGGTCAGCAGCTCCGAGAAGCCCGTGGCCCCCTTTTCCCGGTGCACGTACTCCATGACGGTGTACACCTCGGCAAAGGCCAAAGCTGTCGCCTCCTGGCTCGGCAGCAGGGCCATCGACGGGTGCATCTGCTCGAAGGTGATGAGCTCGTTCTTTGCGATTCCCTTGGCCAGGTAGTTCTCCGACGACGGCAGCTGGCCCCGCTCGTGGCCATCATGGCGCCACAGCCGCTCGTTGTACTTGGCCAGCCCCTCGTGCATCCAGATGGGGACGGTGTTGTTGGACTTCTGGGTGATGACCAGATGTGCCAGCTCATGGCTCAGCGTGTCGCGCCATCCGTACCCTTTGGCCAGCGCCTTCGGGCTCGTAAACATCAGCCGGTTGTACTTGCACAGCGCGATCGTCCCGCTGGTCTTGATCTGCTCCTCGGTCAGGAACGTGACATGCGCCAGCGTCGCTGCGGAGGGGTACATCTCCACGATGATTGGTGTCGGCGGCGCGTACCCAAACTCGTCCCGGAACGCCTTGTACGCCCCGTCCAGTGTTTCAAAGGCGTACGGGACGAGGACCTCGTCCTTTCCAGGCTCGACCCTCAGCTCGAAGAAGCCGTCGGGCGACGTATGACGGCGGTAGTCCTTGGTCGTCTCGTGGCTCTTCTCCACCAGCTTGCGGAAGGAGGCGTAGTCCGCTTTGCGCTCGCCGTCCTCCTCATTGGCCAGCGCCTGGTCCGTCAGGTCCATCGCGCGTTTGTAGTCACCGCTGAAGAACGCGTGGTGGGCCTTGGTGAACAACCAATAGGCCGACGTGGAGCCCTCCGCCTCGATGGCGTCCAACGTCTTCTGCGCGTCGGCCATCTGCCAGTTCAGGATGTTCCGGTTGGCCCCGTCGAGGCGCTTCTCCACCGTCTCCGTAGCGAACGCCACCGGCGTTGCCAGGAGCAGCGAGAACACCACCAAAAGCGCCCACATCCGCGGAGCCGGGCCCATGCCCGCCCCCCGGCGGCCGCGCGCGTGCACGCTGCGACTACTTGACCAGCGATTCATAATACTGCCGTAGCTCATCTTCATAGCCACCGAGCTGCTGCTCCTTCATGGCCTCCATGATGTCCTCGCGGAACTCCCGCGGCGCACGGCGGTCGGCGTCCGGGATGTCCACATCCTCGCGCTTGACCTTCCGACCGCCCTCCTGTTCTCCGCCGTCGCCACCCATGTGCTTCTTCTGGAGCGAGCGCCGAAGCTGCTTCTTGAGCCCGCCGAGCTTGTCGAGCGCGAGCTTCTGGTTCTCCCCCGCCCGACGCGGCTGACCCTCGCCCAGGCGCTGGCCGGAGCCCTTCATGTACTGGCCGGCCTCTTCGAGTCCGGGCGTCAGCTCCTCTCCGAGCATGGGAAACTCACTGTCTCCGGCGACTTCCTTCTTGAGTTCATCCGTCCGTTGGCGCACCTCGCCCTGTTGGCCCTCGAGCTCCTGAAGCTTGCGCGCCTGCTCGCCGCTGGGACGCGGCCTGGCGTTCTCCATGAGCTTCTCCAGGTCCTCGGTCACCTCACGGGCCTTGGGCTGTGCCTTCTTCACGGACTCGGTGGCCTTGTCGTAGCCTGGTTTGCGAGGGTCACGAGGGCGCATGTAGCGCTTCTGGAACCCCATGTTGCGTTGGAGTGCCTCCAGGTCGCTCTCGAGCTCGCGGGCCTCACCCAAGGCCTGGGACACGTCGCCGGACTCCAGGGCGCGCTCAAGCTTGCCCGCACGCCGCGCAGCGCGGTCGAGCTGTTCCTGGTCCTGGCGCGACAGGCCGTTGCGCTCGGCGTTCTCGAGCTGCTCCTTGAGCTTGCGGACCTTCTCGAGCTCGCGCTGTTTGAACTCCTCCATCGCCTTCTGGACTCGCTCTTCGTTCTCGCGCTCCATCTCCTTGTGGACTTCGTCGGTCTGCTTCTGGATGGCCTTCTCCTGGTTCTCCAGGTCACTGAGGCGGTCCATGAGCTCGGAGACGCGCTTGTCCATCTTGCTCAGGCCGGACGGCTGCATCTCGTCGAACTCGCCCTCCATCTCCGCGATCATGGAGTCCATGTCCGCGTCCATCTGCTCCAGCTCCTTCATGGCCGCGTCGATGTCGCCCTTCTCAAGAGCCTCCATGATCTTGTCCATGGCGCTCTTCAGATCGCGGGTCTTGGCCATCATCCCCTCTTTCTGGAACGCCTCCATGTTCATGTGTTCCTTCGGGAGGTCCTGCAGCTGCTCCTGCATTTTGGCGAGCATCTCTCGCATGCGCTGCCGCAGTCTCTGGAGCTGCTTCATGATCTCGGCCTTTACCGCCGGGTCGTTGGTCTCCTTGTACTTCTGGAGCAGCTCCTTGAGGCGCTGTTGGGCGTCCTTGAGGTCCTTGGCCGACTCCAGGACGTTCTCCATCCTCATCGCCGCGATCAGGTCCTCGATCGCGACGATGGCGCGCTCCGTGCCCCGGATAGACTTCTTGCGCGCGTCGAACAGGCGCACCATTTGTCCCTGACGCAACTCGTCCTGCCTGGCCGCGACCTGCATGGCGTCCAGCTGTCGCTTCTCCTGCGTGTGGAGAGTCGAGAGATCCGCGTGGGTTCGTTTGAAGAGCTCGAAGTCCCGCTGGATCATCAGCGGATCCTGCTGCATGGACTCCAGCAGCGCCTCCATGGTCTTGATGATGGTCGAAGCCTTGCCGCTCGCCGCGACCGCGTCCGTGTACCGCGCGCCAAAGTCTGCCGCGGTCCACTCGGTCGGGATTCCCTCGCGGCGCTGGCCGCGGTCGGTCCACCGTTTGCCCACTGGCTTCTCAAGGTAGTCGCCCAACACGTCCAGCAGCGCCTCGAAGATCTCCTCCTGGGTCTGGATGATCTCGAGGTGCTTGTCCTCGGGGCTGGCCACACGAAGGACGACCGTCCGTGAGGCGGTCACCTTGGGTCCGGAGATGGTGTCGTTGTCCACGACCTCCAGGTTGACCACCAGACGGTCCTTGGGCTGCAGCTCAAAGGGCCCGAGATCGAGCACATATTGGCCGCTCCAGGCGCGCTTCTCCGCCGGCGCGCCTTCCCCCGTGGGCCGGGCGTCACCAGGCAGCCGCTGCTCCTCGGCCGTATCCAGGCCCCGCACCAACGTCCGTGCCTTCTCCTGGGTGTCACCCACGGAGAAAGCGGAGACGATGGCCACCTCGACGAGCCCGTAGTCATCGGACGCCTCATACTCGAATGTGACGGTGTCCTGCGGCGACACGTCGACTTCGCCCTCGGGTCGCGTCAGCTCGATCTTCGGGTTCTCGTCCGTTGTGACCGTGATGGGCCGCGTGATGCCGTCGTACGCGTCCCTGCCGTTGGCCAGCACCGCCTCGATCGAGTAGCTGCCCGAGTGCAGGGCCGTGAAGGCGGCGACCAGACGCCCACCGGGCCGGCGCTGAAGGACGATGCGCTGCGGACCCGTCTCCGGAGAAGATTGGTCCTGGTCCGGCACGGCCTCCGACGAGTTCAGTACGATCTCCGCCCGCTGGACGGGGACCAAACCCGTGGCCGACAGCTCGACACGGGTTCCCGCCAACACCTGAATCTCGCCTGTCGTCCCCTCGATCGTCCGGCGACCCAGCCCTGTGTAGTCTGGGTACTGGTACGTCAGCGTGATGTCCCCCACGAGCGGCTGCCGCACTGGACCGTTGGCGATCACGGCGTCCCCGGCTCCAAGAACCAGCCCCTGCAGGCCGCGGGCGGTTGCCGCGGGAAACACAATCGCTGCGATCGCCAGACAGGCGATCGCCATCGCAGCCACAGCCCAACCCCAGCGGGTCTGGGCTCGCGGGACGGCCTGGCCAAGCTCTGCTCGGCGCCGGTCCACAGCGCGGGCCGTGTCCCCCAGCAAGCGCTCCACCAGCGCGAGGCTCACCTGGTTGCCGCCGCGCAGATCCTCGAGCTCCAACCCAAACTGCAAAGAGGCCGTGATGTCGCTTCGGAATCCGGGGAACCGGTCCTCCATCAGGCGCCCGACACGACCCAGGTCGCGCCAGAGAGCCAACGGCCTCAGCAAGCGCCACCAGAACATCCCGGCGGCGGTCGCCAACCAGACCCCGAACACCACGACCCGCAGCCAGGGCACCGGGTCGGCCACCGCAAACAGCAGTACGCCCGCCGACAGCGACGCCATCGACACCGCCAGGACAAAAACCGCCGCCTCGTAGAAGAGACGACGCGTCAATGCGTCCCGTACGTCGGACACCGCGCCATGGACGCGGGCGTAATGTTTCGTAGCTTCAGACACGCAACCTCACCTCGGGGCCCAACGTGACAACGGTGGACAAGATTCCTGGCCAACCTCCGAAACGCAAATCATCTGGGGCCATCGAACCTGAACATTTGTATACACGACCCCAACCCAAAGCAAGCCTTTTGTTGTTTATCTCACTTCAATTCGCAGGTACGTGCCACGGTCCACGTCGCCAGCCCAGCCGCCGAACTCGCCGTACTCGTCAGGCATCACCCTCTGCGTGGGCATCGACAGGCGCATGTCGAGCGACAGGACGCCGCCTTTGAATTCAACCTTGCGCGCATAGGAACCAAAGCTGCTGAGGACCTCAAGGTCCGGCAACGCATCCGCCACCACAGATCGCCCGGCGGGCACCTTCATCTTCACGCGCACGTGGCTCTCGCGCCGGCGCAAGAGCATGGGCACGGTCCGCTGCGCCAGCCGCGCATGCCGCCGCGTCAAATCCGGAAGCGCGTACCTGTCTTCAATGAGCAGAGATCCGTCTGCGCCCGCGCGCGCGTAGCCGGGACGCCGGAAATCGATCTCGATCACCAATGGCTTGTCCGCGTCTTCGCGGCCCTCAATCCGCCATTGGGTCATCTCGCCACCGCTGATGACGTAGTTCAGGTCTCGCTCCAGGTATTTGCGCAGCTTGTCTTCGGTACCGAGCTGCTCCAGGGAGCTGCGCCGCCCGGCGCCATCGAATCCGTTGCGAACGATTCGATAGGTACCGACGAGCCCTCCATCGGCACCGAGCGTAGCCTCGACTTCGTCTTCCACTCGACCGAGCGCCTCGTCGAACAACGGCGTCATTTCACGTGAAAAGCTGGCGCCCGGCTCGATGTTGATGGCGGGCACGCCGTGCACTTCCGGAGGCAGCAGGTCGAACGGGGCGTATTTTCCAACCGGTGCCAACCAGAGTTCCCCATCGTCGACCGCTACCCGGAGCGCCACAAACGAGTACTTGTCGAACTGCGGCAGGGCGGTGTCGTTTGGGTCTGCTGAGAGCGGACGCGCGACATACACGGCGCTGTCGATGTCGTGCACCCTCAGGAGGGTGCGCAGCAGGACAATCGGGTTGCCTTCCCCGGTGAGACCGACAAACGAGGCGGGCGTGGAGAAGTCCCCCATGCGCGGGCTTTTGACCGTCTCTGCCACATGGGCAAACAGCGCACGAACCACCTGCCGGCGGGAGGTCGCACCGGCCTTCTCCACCACCTCGCGCGACATCGCGTCCAGCAACGGTGTCACGGCACCTACGCCGGCCAGGTCGTCCTGGCGCCGCCGGTGGACGTCCTCCCACCCGTACCGGTGCAGCATCTGAACGTGGGGGAGGTGTTCCGCATTTGCCACCGCGTCGGGTTCGGCGCGCTGCTGTACCGAACCTGTCCTCAGAAAGCGGTAACGATTGTAGCCGTTGGCCTGCGCGGTCTCTGCAACGGGAGCGCCGTGCTCGGCGAGGAAGAGCGGGTCCCAGCTGACCGGTGTCTCCACGACGAACTCCGAGTGTGCCGAGGCGATGTTCGACATCTTGAAGTAGAAGTTGGCGCCCAGCGCCGCCCCCTTTTGCGTCGGGATACGCCCCGAAAAACTCAGGTACGCGTACTCGACGTAATCACCGACGTCGAGACCGACCATGGAGACCTTGGACTTACCGCGCTGGGGCTGCGGCTCGATGATCCGGCCACTTTTCTTGATCGTCCTCAGCAGCAGCGGGACCGAACCGCTTGGGAAGCTGATCTCGCCGTGCTCATCAAGCCCCTCTTTGGCCAGCACTTTCACCACCAGGTGGGTCACGTCCGCGCTTGTGCCGTCCTCGAAGTAGCGTCGGGCCATGTAGTCCAGCACGAAAATCGCGGACGCGTTGAGCTCCTGCCGTTCCTCGCTGCGCTCGTAGCTCCGGATGGAGGCAGCCCCGTCGGCGAGGAGATCGCGCAGCGGCAACTCGCCGTCGAGCAACGCGAGTTGCCGGTGCAGGGACGCGGAGCCTGAGTGGTCCCCCAGCGCCGTGGCGAGCACCCTGCGGGCGGACTCGTCGTCGCCGCGGCTCGCGTATACATCCGCGGCAAAACTGGCCACGTCCACATCAGCCGGGTGCCAGGCGAGCGCGGCGACCAGCGCGGCGTCCACCTCAGCGGGTGCGTGAACCTCCAGCGCCCTGACCCAATGCACCCAACGCCACGCCTGGTCCGGGTAGCGGGACACATCGCGGCGCAGATGGCCCAGATAGCCCGTCGAATCACCACGGAGGCGCGCGACGTCCCGTGCGTGCAGCCAGTTGATACCCTCACAGGCGTCCTGCACCGGTGTGAGCTCCCCCGGCGTCGCGTCCCTGGCCTGGAGTGTGCGGTACAGCTCGCGTGCGGCGTCGCAGTCGTCCGGATCCAGCTCCGTCGCTCGGCGCCAGGCCGCCTCGGTCTTCGCCGGAAAGCGACGCCAGGCGTAGTAACGGGCAGCCTCGTTCCAGTTGTGCGCCTCGTCGCCGCCCTGCGCGAGCAGCTCTGTGACCGTCTTGCCCGTGGCGTCCTTGAGCTCCTGGGAGCGCAGCGCAGTCGCCAGCTGGAGCCGCGCCAGGTTCAACGTCGGGTCTCCCGCCAACGCGGCGCGCAACTCCCTCAGACTGTCTTTGCGGCGGATCTTCGAAGGCACAGTCCACAAGGTCGCCGCCAGGTCGTGGCGGATCAACGACAAGGCCGCCCACGTGGGCGCGACCGCCTCGAGCCTGGCGATCGCGGGGCGCGCGAGCCACTCATCGTGGACAGCGATGGCATGGACGGCCAGCGCGTGCAGCACGGCTGGGTCTGACGGAAGCGCGGCTTCGGCAAGGTCAAAGAACCGTCCCTGCGTCCCGACACTCACGACGCTGCCCGAAGGACCTCCAGCATACGCGGGCCCGAGGGACGGCGGCCCCTTTGGCGACCTGTCCCACGGGTTTGCCCGCAGCGGCTGACCGGCGGCCCCGAGCAATGCAAGCTGAAGATAGCGCTTGTACCCTCGGTCCACGGCGACGCGTAGGGTCACCCTATGTGTCCCAGCGCTGAGCGTAACGCCACGTGTGACCAGCGTGTTCGGTCGCGATCGGTCGCGGTCATCGCGGCGCAGAATGTCCTCGCCGTCGATGCGCAGCAACGCCAGCCCTGGGTAGTCGAGGACGACGTCCAGTCGGCGCTCACGATCGAGTTCAATCCAGGTTTCGGCGACGTAGATGCCGCTGAGCCCGTCCAGATCCAGATGGGCTCGCGTAGTCAGGAACGAGGTCCGGCGCTGAAAACCGAGCAGGTCATAGCTGTCTGCGAGCGCCGCATCGCGCTCGGGCTGGGTCTCCTCGTCAAAATCCAGCGAGCCGCGAATGCTGGTGGGGCCAACGACGCGCCATTGCGTGGGGAATCCGAACGCGCCGCCATCAAACGGCGCGTCATCGTCGGAATTTGCCCAGACCTCGCGCGCCTCAGACATCGCACAGGAGGCCGCCTGGTAGCGCCCCCAAAGGGCCGCATCCGGGGCTGTGCGCAGCGTCTCGCAGGGCAATTGACCGAGGTTTGAAGGGCCGTTGGAGTGCCGCCATACTTCGGGCACCCGCGTGGACGCAAAGCTCGCCCATGGGCTGGTCGGCGCCGTCCGCAACAGCTCAGAGTAGGCCTCCGCTGCGCGCGTGTGCTGGCCAAGCAGACGAGCGCATTCCGCTCGTCCGTACAGCGTCGAAGCCGACGGCTCCGCCCCCCAGAACGTGTCACACGCACCGGACGTGTCGCCGGCGGCGAACTGCGCCCAGCCGGGTCCCGGCGCCGAAAGGCCGGCCAGCTCGTCCGGCTGCATGCCGCGGGTCGGACCCGTACAGGCCGCAGTGGCGAGACCGAGTACCACGACCCAGAAGCACAGATAGAAATTCTCGCGGCGTATCGCGCGCAACAGCTCTGTCATTTCTCAACACCCTCGAGCACGATCGGCTGGTTGAGGGCCCGGTCCATTTTGGCGAGCCAGGCGCGGTAGGCCGGGTAGTCGGCGATCTCGACGCGCTCGGTCGCCGCTGTGTAGGACACCTCGAACTCGACGGTGCCGTCGCCGACGGTCCGACCCACCCGGAAGGCCCCAAACTTGCTCGTGCCCGCCACCGGGTCGGGGACAGCCTTTGGTCGCAGCCCGTCAGGCAGGTGGTAGGTCACACGGTGCGTCGTGCCGTACGGCACGCCCAGCATCAGATCCTGGTCGCGCGAGGCCCGCGCAGCGTAGGCGTCGAGCATGCGAAAATGCCGCCCCGCAGGGAGCAGGAATCGGCTGTCGCCGGACTGTTTGATGAAGCCCCCACCCTCGAACACGAAGCGAATGACCACATCTTTGTTGATGTCGCTGACGCTCTTGAAGGTGGCGCTCTTGATCTTGGCCCCCGGATAGGCGCGCGCGAGCATCGCCTCCAGGTTCTCCATCCGCTTCTCCTCCGTATCGAAGACTCGGCGGTAGTAAACCGCGTCCGCCCCCTTGGCGACGAACTCGCCCGTCACCAGCGGCTCCACCGGCCGCAAGTCCACATCGAGGACGCGGACCATCGCGTTGCGCTCGGCGCTGTCCACGGGCGTTACCCGCAGAGTCACGCCGCCGCCGTCGGCGACGATGAGGCTCAGCTGACCCTGGTCGGAGAACGGCAGCTCCTCCATCCCGCTGAACGACGCGGTCCCATCCAGGTAAAGGTCAAACTTCGGCACATAGGCGATGGCGTGGTTGAAGATCGCCAGGTTGGCGGGTGACTGCGCCACGCCGCCCAGTCGCCGCGTCCGAATCAGAACGAGGTTTGCGTCGATGCCGGCGGCGTTGAGCATGACCTTGATCAGCGACGCCTTGTCTTTGCAGTCGCCAAACCGGCGGCGCAGGCACATCGTCGTGCGGTAGGGCTTCCAGCCGTGCACACCAAACTCAATGCCGACGTAGCGGGTGTTCTTGACGACCCACTCATGGATCGCCCGCACCTTCTCCCGCTCGTCCTTTCGCCCCTTGGTGAGCTGTTGAACCAGGGCCTCGATCTCGGCGTCGACGATCAACTGGTCCTTGACGAGGTTCCACCACCAGGTGCCAACCTGCTCCCAGGTTTCGTAGGTAGACACGAGGATGTGCGCAAAGACTTCGGCCCGTCCCGGCATCTGACCGTCGGTGGAGACACGGCGTAGACCCGAGGCCTCCCAGGCCCGCACCCGTGTCCCGTCGCGCACCTCGTCCACCTTTTTGAGGCCGTCCAGCAGGGGCTCGGCTGCGTACAGCGGCATCTTGGCGCCGCTCAGAACCGCGTACCGTGCCCGCTCCACATCGACTGCACTCTCGAAGTACCAGAGCTCGCCAAAATAGCCCTCGCGGAAGTTGTCATCGCCAATCTCGGTCTCGAAGTAGGCGTATTCGACGACATCTCCGGCCTCCAGCGGTGGCACCTCCACGTACGCGTAACGTCGCAGGTAGTAGAGGTTGCCCGAACCCGAGCCGGCGTCGTAATCGCTGCGCCGGTACGCCTCGGTCTCGGTCCCATCCGCCTTGCGAACCCGCACACTTGCGACCTCGACCCGCTCGAAGCCAGGTGAGTAATACATGCGGCGCCAGCTCCAGTCCTTGGCGCCGCTGTCCGTGAGCACGTGGACGATCTCCTGGGTGAACTTCGTCGATCGACCCGTCGGGGCGACCTGCACGATCTGCTGTCGCCCGATGAAGTAGTAGTCCTGGCCCTTGTGCACCTCGGCCGCGTCGGCGTCGGGAACCAACATCGTCTCGTCCCAGCGGAAGGAAGCCTCGAAGCTCGCGGTGTCCGGCCGCAGCTCACGGATCTTCTCCGCGATGTCGCGCCGCTCAGGCGCCACATTCAGTGCCAGTTCGTAGCTCTGGATCGCCCCAGCCTCGTCTCCACCCGACTCTTGAAGTCTGCCCCGTTCCTCGAGCAGACCGACGAGGCCTGGGGACAGCGCAAGCGCCTCGTCAAGTGCGGCGACGGCGTCGGCGTTGCGGCCGAGTTGGTCCAGGGTGCGAGCGCGCAGATGGTGGCCGACGAACGAGCCGGGCCGAACGGCCAACAGCCGGTTCAGACGCGCCAGGGCGGCCTCAGGCTCGCCTCTGCGCAACTCGATGCGCGCAGCGTCGACGACCGCCTCCGAGGTGGCCTGGCGCTGCTCGGCCAGCGCCAGAGCGGCGCGCGCCCGCCCGGGGTCGTCGTCCACCTGGGCCCTGAGGCTGGCCACCGTCGTCAGCAACGGAGCGCAGCCAGGCCAGCGGACGAGCAATGGCTCCAACAGCCGCAATGCCTGCCGTGTCCTCCCCTCACCGGCGAGGACCTGCGCGTGCAGAAGCGCTGGAACCACCGCATCGGACCCGCCGGAGGTGGTGGCGGCCCGCGTCATTGCCAGCACCACCGGGACATCGCCGACTCCCATATTCGCGCGGATGGAGCCTGCCAGCTCCGTCTGAAGCCACGCATCGTCGGGGCTCTTGTTCGCCGCCGCAGTCAGCAGCTCCAGGCGGCGCCAATGTTCGGGTTGAACGTCTGCCGCCAACGCAAGAATCTCAGGATCGTTGGGTTCGAGCTCCGCGGCACGATCGGCGAGATCGCGCCACGGCGTGGAGGGGTCCAAGGGGCGCAACACATTCGTAAGGAAGGCAGCGTCCACGTACGCCTCGGGATCGCGCCGCGCTTTGGTCGCCGCATCCACTGCCGCCTTCGCCGGGGCGACCGCGTCAAAGACCAGGTGACCGTATCCCGGCGTGGACCCCGCACCTTTCCCCGCCGCCGCGGGCCGGGACGGAAGGACAATCGGCACTCCCGCCCTGTCCGTGATCCGGAGGTAGAAACCCATTTTACCCCGGTTCTCAACGGCCAGTTTGAGGAGCAGGAGGTTGTCCCCTTTTCTCAACTCGACGCCGATGGCGTCGCGGTCCAGGGCAGCTCCGAGGTCCGTCTGTTCAGCGCCGGCCAGGATCGACCCGTGCCACAGCTTGTAGGCGCCGTCCGCCCCGACCCGCAGCACAACCTGCTGTTTGGACGGCGAGCGGATGACCGCCGCCGCATACACGACGACGGAGCGGTCGGGGTTGACCGCGCCGCCGACCTCGTTGTAGCCGCGCAGGTTCAACCCCAGCGTCCTCCACCGGACCTCGCCGACCTTGCCGTCGTACGCTGCGAGCTTGTCGATCGCGGCGCCGCCCTCCGGTGCGTAGGTCGCATCAAACCCCGCATTGTTGCCGTTCTCGAATGGGCCAACGATCGACCAGTTCTGCACAAACCCCAGCGCGTCGAGCCGGCTCTTGGCGGCTGAGGGGTCGCCGAGCTCCTCATCAAACCGCGCGGCGCGCTGGGTCAGGTACGCGGCGGCGAGGCGGCGCGGCAGCGTCGGTCTGGCCACCAGACCCGCAGCCGTGTCGAGATACAGCGTCCGGGTCTGCTCCGGATGGAGATAGGCGGTGGGGCGCGCCAGGCGACGCGCGTGCGCCAGGGCCCTCCAACCGTCCGCTGCTTTCAGTTCCGTCAGGAGCGTGTCGAGGCGCTGCTGGGCGACAGGCGGGCCTTCCGCGGCCGACGCCACCGTCGGGGCGATCGCGACCGCGATGGCAACGAGCAGAACCGTAATCTGGGCTGGTCTCATGGGTCCGTAGAGTCGTGTGGGCGGCGTGGAAACGCAAGAACCGTCTGGAACTAACAGTACCGACGCCAACGACATTCGCCGCGACCGCAGCCCTGGCCCCGAGCGGCCTCAGCCTCGGGGCGCCGGGTCCCGGCACAGGCGAGCCAGATCAACCCCGGACCACTCCGTCAACAGGCTGTTCTGCCACCCATGGGCGTGCGTTCCCGCTGGCTCAGGACTCCAACCCGCGCAAACCCGGCCTTCTCATAGGCCCGGATGGCGGCGGTGTTCCGCTCGGCGGGGTCGGTGCGCTGTCTCCACGGTCAGTCGCACGTGGCGAGTGGCGCGCCGCGGCGTAACCCGTCGACGCGAGTCCGCTCGACGCCACAGGCGGTCTGCTCCCGCCACAGACCAGGCGGGGAAATGGCGAGATGGTGCTACGCCGCTCGCCGGCGTGGCATGATCCAAGGCTGCTGCCCGGTCGCGCAGTCTGCGCATTGGGGGGTCTCAGGTTCGGCTTCCAAGGTCTCGTGCTCAACCCCGAGGTCGCAGGACTCGCAGCGACCGTACGTTCCCATCCGAAGGCGTCCCAAGGCCGCGTCCAGGGCCTTGAGTTGGTCTCGTTCTCCGTCGCTTGGGTCTGGATCGCCCGTCTCATCGAACCGATCCCAGATCCGTTCCAGGATGGCATCGCGCCGGTTGACGATCATCTTCTCAAAGTAAGCAGCCGTTCCTCGATCCATGACGTCCTCGCAAGGATTCTCGGCGCGCCTGGCGCCGTCTGTCAGGTACGCGGCGACGTGGTCGCCGGCGTTCAACACTCTGTCGTTGTTCGGGGTGGTGGTGCTGGTTACCCGGTATTCAGGGCCTTTTCCCGGCGTTCAACAGCTCCGTGAGAGGGGTCGAACGTGTGCGGATTCGCCGGGTCGGCCTCTGCCGGACACTCTCTGTCTTTGCGGTCGCAAAGCGGCGGCGTCAAGCGAAAAAACAGCCGCTCCACCGTCGGGGTGCCGCACGATCTCGGTCGATCGCGCGTGGACGGGGGCGAGGGGTGGCGTTCCGCAACAGAATCACCGCTGTCCGGGTGCCACCGCGCCGCCGCCGGATTGAGCCGGACGGGGGATCTCCCGCACAGGCGTTTCGGCGCAGCTGCGCCGCAACCCGCGCGGCGTCCGTCGCAGCCGCAGCCGACGGACACGGCGATCCAACCAATCCACCCAGTGCTCACACAGCTCCGCGGGCACCCGGGGCCGCGGCTGGTGTCCGGTGATGCGCTCCAGGCTGCGCCGGGCGTTGAACGCGATGTGATCAGGGCCCAACAGGGCGGGCACCAGCCCCCAGACGTGTTTCTTGTCCAACGCCGGCACGTCAAATCCAGCCTGCTGGAACCCGTCGAGGACCCACTGCTCGTGGCTCGCCGACTCCTGCTGCGCCAACCAGGCTTCCCAGGCGTCGGGCGCGGGAAAGCTGCGGTTGGAGAGTCTCCGCAGCGCTGCTTCGGCTGGCTCGCGCAGAGTGGGCGGCTGCGCGACCACCCACCTGTGCAGCGTCGGCGCCAGCTTCGTGTTCCCCGAGCGGCCCGCGTGCGCAAACGCCTCAATGCGCAGGTCCTCCTCGACCTGATCGGCGCCGACTACTTCCAGGAGCAGCTGCGTCGCGTCCGGACCTCCCAACGCGATCGCGGCACCGAACAGCGCACGGCGCACGGTGGGATCCTCCTCTTGCGAGAACGCTGCTGCCAGTGCCGCCACCTCGTTGGGACCACCCAGCTCGCGCACGGCGACGGCCGCCGCTGCCCTTGGGCGGGCCTGGGGATCTCGAAGCAGGCGCAGGACCGCATCCAGGAACTCGGCGCCGTGGAGCAGCACCAGACGCTCCACGGCCCGCGCGCGTTGTTCCGGGTCCGCGTGCTCCGTGTGGGCCACGAGCGCCCGCATCGCCTCGCCACGACGCTCTGGAAACACGTCGATCCAAGCGTGTTCCACCCCGGTGTTCACACACCCCAGACCCACGTCCTCCTCGCTGCAATAGATGCGGACGTGCAGGTGGTCGTCGTGGGTGCGGCGCCCAGGCTGGTAGAGGACCGCGGCCGCGCGCGTGACGATCCTGGCGTTTGCCCCCGAGGACCGCGCGTAGTCGAGGAGCATGGCCCGCAGCGGGTTGGCGATGAAGATATACTGCACCTGCGTCCCCTTATGTCCGAGGACCGCGGTGACGATCGTCCAGGTGCAAGCCGCGTCAAAACGGTACTTGCCGCCATGCTTGCGTGACTTCCCCTTGGCATCAAGCGCGATGAAGTCAGACACGCGAACGCGCTTTCCCTTCGCATTCTGGTAGCAGAACGCGAAGTCCACATCGCGCCCGGAGTTGTGGCTGACCGAGTAGGTGATGTCGCCGCCGTGGCGCGCAGCCAGGTTGCCGACGCGCAGGAGGGAGCCGCGCCGCCGGCGCAGCCGATAACCGACGAATTCGATCATGTCGACCAGCTCGTCGGTCCCGTAGTGGAGCCCGCGCCGGGCGTGGCGAGGCAGCAGCGTATGCCCACGGCCCGGCAACTCCACGGGGCGTCCATACACCAGGCGGCCCTCGGTCACATCGCCGATGGACACCGAGCCCGGCGTCTCCCCCTCCAGGAACGGAAAGTCGGGCGGTTCGTAGGTTTCAGGCCCGATGACATCGACATCGACACCCTCCTGTGCGCTGCTCTGCGCGCCCGCGCAGCACGACAGGATCAGCACCGCCAGCCCTGAGACAGTGGAGCGACTCACCTCCCCAGCTTAGCACCGTTGCAGCGACTGCTGCGTCAGAACTCCCGCAGTTTTTCGGAGGCAACGCAGTCGCGAGTCCAGGATTTCGACCCGTTGGCGACTTCCGATTTGACCGCAGGGCACAAAACGCCGATCCGAGTAGGGAGGTGTTGTGAACAACCGACGACGACTTCTGATCATCCTATCGTTGCTGTACCTGGCAGGGTGCAGCGCGTTCCCCACGGCTCCCGGCGTGGACGACACCCGCGACGCCGACGCGGCCAACCGCGATGTGAGTGGGGGTCACGAACCGGAGATCGGAGCTCGCCCAGATACCACGACGGACGTTCCCGCGGACGCCGCCGACACCCCGGGCGACATCCCTGCACCCAACGACGCCGACCGGCCTCCTGTCGACACGGGGCGCGATGCCCTCCCGGACACCGATCCGGATCCAGACGTCCCCCCAGATTCACCAGACGCCGACCAGCCCGATTTTGGGGACGGCCCGTGCGCGCCGATGCGCAGCGCAGGCCTGACGTTGTGCAGGGAGTCCGAGGCGCACTGCGAGACCCACGCCCCCCTGGGGCGCAGCTGTGAGGAGATCTGCAGCGCGGGCGGTCTGACCTGCGACTACCGGGTGGCGTCCTCGTCACAGTGTGTCGCGGACGGACAAGTCGCGACCTGCGACAGCGACTCCCCGGAAGGCGTCTGCCTGTGCCGCCACTGCGAGCGCCAATGTGGCGCGTTCGAGTGTGGGAACGACGGCTGTGGCGGCGTCTGCGGCAACTGCGACCAGGGCGACGCTTGCGTGGACGGATTCTGCGAGGCCAGGCCGTGGACACTGCTGCTCGGCGAGGCTGAGGGCTATGGCGCGGAGGTCACCGGAGGCGCCCTCGGCAGCTTGTGCGAGGTCTCGACTGACGCCGACGCCGGACGTGGATCACTGCGGGAATGCCTGGGAACGGGCAACGTCTGGATCCGCTTCCTCGACTCCTACAGGATCACCCTGCAGAGCCCACTTCTGGTGCTGGGCAACACCACCATTGACGGTCGGGGACAGCACATCACTGTCTCGGGCGATACCATCGAAGTACGGGGCGAACAGAACGTCATCCTCAACAACCTGATCGTGGATGGCCTCGACTACGAAGACCGCCACGGCATCCATGTCCGCAACGGCAGCCGACGCGTCTGGCTCAATCACCTGAGCATTCTTCGCGTCGGTGACTCCGGCGTTCGGGTCACGGACAACTCCAGCGACATCACGGTCTCCTGGTGTTGGTTCACACAGCTGACCCGCGGGCTCAACGTCGGGTCGGGCGCGGAGAGCGTCAACACGCGGATCACCGTCCACCACAGCCTCTTCCGCAATGTGGAGCGCTACACCCCGCGCATCCGCTGGGGACGGATGCATGCCTACAACAACATCATCGACAATTGGTCGATCATCGGCGCGGCGGTGACGGAGGAGGGCCAATTCCTCAGCGAATCCAACGCGTATGACGAGTCGGAACGAGTGCCGGCTGTGACCGTGGAGATATTTGAGGACACTGAGCGGGGTTTTGTGCGCAGCCAGGACGACGTCGTGTATGGCGAGACGTTCGTGCAGATCAACGCACCCGAACGCGTCGAGGCGCCAGGATATCGCTACACCCTGCAGCCGGCTGGCGACATCATTTCGGACGTGAACCGACTCGTCGGGTACCAGGAGGTGGAGTTTCCGGGGCGGTGACCGCCCCGGAAGTCTTCCATCAGTCGAGCCGCGTCAGGCTCCCATCGCCTTCGATGATCACGGGGATGAACACATCCCCTTGGCTCGTGACCTCACCCTGGAACTCCAGCTCGTCCCCGCCCGACGACACCACGACCGTGATTTCCGTGGGGTTTCGGCTCCGGTCCTGGGCCAGCCGCGCGATGACCTGGTAGCGACGGTCCTGCTCCAGCGCGGGCATGAGGATGGTCTCCGGCCCGAACCCATTGTTGTCGTCCACGAGGTAGTTGGGGTTGTCCGACGCCACGTCCTCCACGCCCCAATCGGGGGTGCGGTTGGCAAAGTAGCAGTCGTTCGGGTTGATGTTCTGGCTTGAGCCCGGGTCGCTGAACTCCCCGTCCTCGGACCGAATCAGGTGCAGGTCGACGTCGGAGAAGTCATCCCAGGTGACGACGATGGTCGCCACCGGCACGACAACGACGAACGTCGCAGGCTCGCACGCCTCGAGCCCGGTCAGCTCCGAGGTCGTCGTCAGGACGAAGCGGTAGGTTCCCGGCACGTCGGGGACAAACGCCAGGCGCTCGGACTCCAGGTCGGGGTCCCACTCCGGGTCACTGCCGTCGGGCAGGTCCACGACCCACTGGAACGTCAGGTCGCCACCCGCCGGGTCGTCTGACCCATCTCCGCGCAGGTCCACGTCATCGCCCACCGACGCACGCACAGCCCCCTGCGCAAAGTCGCCGTCGCCGCCGACGCGCCCGCGAATCTCCGCAGACGGACACTCTGCGGCGTCGGCCACGACGATGCTCTCGGCGGTCAGATCCCCGGCCGTCGCGAGCAAGCTCGCGGTCGCGCCGAGGAAGTCTTCCGGGAAGTAGTTGACCACGAGACTGATGGAGTCCCCGGCGCCGAGCTGCCTCGGGAAGTTGCCGCCGACAGTGATGCTGAAGACATCCGCTCCTTCGATCTCGATGCCATCCACATCCAGCGCGTCGTTTCCGCAGTTCTCGAGCTGAACCGTCTCCGCGGCGACCTCGTTGGGCCGCAAGAAACCAAAGTCGATCTCGCGGCGGTTGAAGCGCAGGCACTCGTCGGGGTCCGGAACACCCACGCCCGTTACGGGCACGTCCACCGGGTCGTCGTTGCTCCGGATCTGGATCTGGTTTCCGTAGGTCGTGGGCTCGTTGTTGCGCAGGAAGGTAGGCTCAAATCGTACGCGCCAGGTGACCGTCTCAAGCGCCGCCAACGTGACGGGCAGCGCCTCCGGCGCGATCAGCTGAAATCCAGTGCTCGGGTTCTGGGCGAGTCTGACGGTGTTGACGACCAGGTCCTCGTCACCGGTGTTGGCGATGGTCAGGTCCAGGAACGCGGAGACGTTGTGGCCGACTTCGCCAAAGTCGAGCTCAGCCGGCGCGACCGAGATGGAGGGACCCTCGTCGAGGTCGAGTTCGCAGTCGTGGGTGTCCAGGTTGCAGCGGAAGCCCTCGTCGCAGCCCCCCTCCCGGCACCCCGGAGTGCAGGCCCCCTCGTCGCAATACTCCTCGGCGCCGCACTCTTCGTCCCCGCCACAGGGGGCGTCGATGCACTCACGGGTGTCGGTGTCACACACCTGGCCATCGTTGCAGCCGCCGACGCGGCAGCCTCCCTGGCACTGTCCCTCGTCGCAGTACTGGTCGTCGTTGCATCCGATGTCCTCGCTGCAGACACACGTGCGCGTGTCGTCGTCGCAGACCTGGCCGTCGCCACACTCACCAAAGCGGCAGCCCTCCAGACACTCGCCGTCGGAGCAGTAGGCGTCGGCGGCGCAGCCGCCGTCGCCGGTGCACAGGCACGTCCTCGAGTCCAGGTCGCACACCTGGCCCTCCCCACAGCCGCCCTCGCGGCAACCATCGGCGCAGGCGCCAGCGTCTGCGTCGCAGTACTGGGTGTCCCCGCAGTCGCCGTCGCCCTGACAAGGCAGGACCTCGCACGCGCGAGAGTCCGTGTTGCACACCTGGCCGTCGTCGCACCCGCCGAGCCTGCATCCCTCCCGGCACGCGCCGTCCGGGTCGCAGAATTCGATGTCTGCACAGTCATCGTCGCCACCACAGAGGATGTCCTCGCAGATGCGGGTAGCCAAATCGCAGGCTTGCCCGTCGCTGCATCCATCCTCGCGGCAACCCTCCAAGCACTCGCCATCGTCGCCGCAGTACTCGATGTCGCTACAGTCGTCGTCCGCCTGGCAGCTCGCGTCGCCTACACACTCGCGCGTGTCCGGGTCACAGAAGCCTCCACGGCACGCGCCGATTCGGCACCCGCTGTCACAGGTGTTCGTGGCGTCGTCGCAATACTCGGCGTCGGCGCAGTCGTCGTCCTGAAGACACTCCAGCCCGTTGTTGCCGTTGTTGACGCCATTGTTGCCGTTGTTGACGCCATTGTTGCCGTTGTTGACGCCGTTGTTGACGCCGTTGTTGACGCCGTTGTTTCCGTTGTTCGGCGCCGGGTCCTCACAGACACGCGCGACACAGATTCGACCCGACCGGCAGTCGGCATCGGCGTCGCAGCCGGGCGCGCTCTCCGTGCAGCCGACAAGGGTCGATAGGCACAAAACCGCAACGACGGCGAGGGTGGGAAGCCATTGCCGGTCTTGGGACCGACCCTGTGGGGGTACGTGACGCATTCGCATCGCTCCTGTTCTGACTGTGGTGATGCCCTGGTGAACCGCGCAGGACTGTATTCGAACGCCCGCCCCGCCGCAATCGGCAAGCCCACACCGCCAGCGGTCCGCGAGGCGACCCCGACGGGACCCGAGCCCACGGCGGCTCGTTTTCCCTCACGTGGTCGTCAGGGGGAGGCGAGGTCGTAGGTGCAGGTCTTGGGGCCGGGGGGGTCGTACATTCCATTGCCATCTACATCGACGTAGACCGGGTTGGTCAACACGCGCGCCGTGCGGCGTGCGTTGTAGTTCCGGAATCCGCGGGGCATGGGGCGGTCACTGAAGGCGGCTACGACAATCGCGGCGTCACCATCCAGAACCAGTGGGACCTGCGTGCGCAGTTTGACCACGCCATCCGGGTCCGTCGTCGCGATGGCCTGCACCTGGTCGCAGTCCACAAAGATCGTGACCCAGCCTACATGAACCTCCGGGATCGCCTGGATCTCGATGTCGAGCGTCACCTCGCCGCCCGGGCCCTGGGCGGTCTCCCCAAGCCCGACCTCGCCGATGGAGACGCGCGCAAACGCACCGGAGCTCGTCTGCGCACGACCGCTCGTGATGGCCTGGGTCATCATGGCGTCCTCAAACGCCGGCGGGTCGTCAGTTGGCGCCGCAAAGTAGGTGCGCGGGCTGCCCGGCGGACCCTCACCATGGGCGTCCGTGACCGCCATGGCCGTGATGCGATGCCCGGCCAGGTGCCAGTTGTACCAGTCGTCAAAGAGGCCCGTGTCGTGCGGTCGGTTCGCGTCCAGGAACGGCGAGGTGAATCCGTTGGAGAGTTCCACGGCGTCAAAGTCCCAGGACCACAGGCTCTGCTCCGCGCTGAAACCGAGCAGCGTCGGGTCTTCCAGACCGGGACGCGCCTCGTTCGTGATCCAGTCAATCAGACAGAGATAATTGCAACCCTGCTTCGGGTGGTTGAGCTGCACGACACCTGCGCCGCGTTCGCGGATCGCGGCGTAGGACTGGCCGGGGTCCAGGCCGTACCAGGCCACGGGCTCGCCGCGCGGGTGCTCGGCATTTTTGGGCACCGGGTACATGTTCATGTGCTCCGGCAGCGTGGCCGTGACCTCCTGGCCAATGACGGGCCGGACCCAAGGCGCAAGCCCCGTCTCCGGCAGGGCCTCACTCCAATCCGCGACGAACTCGTGGTCCGTGGACACCGGGATCTCAAGGCCCGCGGCGGCGGCGGTGCGCAGCCTGTCGGGTACACTCACATCGGAATCCGGACTCGGGCCGGCATGGAGGTGCGAGTCCATGCTCAGCCAGCCCGTCGTGTCCACGAGCCGCTCCAGCGTCACCTCGATCCGGCCCAGACTGTCGGGCGTCACCGTCAGCTCGCCCTTGACGATGCCATACTCGTAGCCGCGCCAGACCTGCCACTCATAGGTTCCGGTCGGGAGCGGGCCTGCCCCCTCAGCAACGGCATCCGCGTAGAACCCGAACTGCCGACCGTCCCGATCCCACAGCGCAATCCGGGCCGGAAGCACCTCGCCGTCCGTGTCCCGAATCGCCCATGTGAGCGTCCCCTGCGCCTCCACGACAAACTCCACGGAATCGGTGCCGCCAGGCGCGAAGGACACCGGCTCTGGCGAGGCGCGCCCGGGAACCCGCACTGCCAATCGGTACTCGTCGCCGGTGGACGGGGCGTGTACGACCTCCAGCTCCACCTCACCATCGGGTCCCGTCTGGTCCCGGTCGTAGGTCCCCCATGCGGCGCCCGCGCGCCGCTGGATGTCGATCTGAGCCCCGGCGAGCGCGGGCCCACCCTCGGCTTCGGTGACACGAACGCGCACGGGCGTGGTGCCGTCCAGCCGCGCATCGTAAGGCGCGAGGTGGCGGGTCGCGTGGTTGGCGCCCCCCGGTCCCACAGCCACGGCATACGGGTCGGTGACGGTCTCACCGGGTGAACCCGCCGCCCCAAGGCGCGACCCGACGATGTGGCTCGCGTCGAGCATACTCCGCACCCCGGACACCGACAGCGCCGCTGTCGCCGCGCCTGGCGCGGAGATGGCGAGGGACGCGTCAGACCCGTGCGCCGCAATCCAGGGCAGATCGGCATCCACGTTGAATCCCGCGAGATTCAGCCCGCCAGTCGCGTGGTAGAAGGCCTCTGTCGTGTCACCAAACCAGATGGCCGCCCCAGTGACGATGGGCTGGCTCAGCGCAGTCTTGTTGGTCACGTGAACCTCAATCCGGAGCGCGGAAGCACCGGGGTCGAGTATGTAATCGATGACCACCTCCACGCCGAGTGGACCGCTGACGGCCTTGGGGTCACCGGTCTCAAATGCCAGGGCCACGAGCTCGAGCTCCACGAGCCAGAACAGGTCGTCCACGCCGTGCACGCGAACGATCGCCGGGCCGCCATCACGACCATCGGCGAGCACCTCGCCACGCTCGCCACGAAAGCCTCTTAACACCGATGCAGACGGTGTTCGTGCATCCAATCGTCCGATGATTGGGACGAGCTCTTCAAAGCGCTCCAGCCCCGCCTGGTGACACCGGTCCACGGCCACTGCGTCCACCAGAATGCCCCCGTAGTACCAGTAGGCCTGGTCGTCCTCGATGGGACTGATGGCGAACGCGGCGCGCTCGTTCATCAGGACCCAGCCGTTCTCCACGGGGCGGGCGTCCGGACCGATCATCGCGGGGCCCGGCGAAGTCCATTGGCGCGCGTTGGACCGTCCCGGCTCCGGACAGCCATCCGCGAACATCGGGGCGTCGCCCGGCTCCGGTGGTGGCAGGTCCGGTCCCTGGTCCACCGCTGTGTCGCTTGCGTCGGAGACATCCTCGCGCACATCGGGCTCGCCGAGATCGGGCGCGACATCAGCGGCGTCGGCACCGCCAGTGTCCGAGTCCGTCACCGGGTCCGGGTCATCGCCGCAGGCGACCACAAACAGACAGAACAGCAGCACGGGCAGGTACTTCATGGGCTCACGATATCAGATGGCTCGGCGCGAAGTATCCACGGCGTGTCAACGAGGGGACCAGCCGCCTCCGCCAGGCGTATGAATCTCCAGGACATCTCCCGCGGCCACCTGCAGACGCACCTTGCCGGGCAGCTGGGTGACCTCGCCTGCGCGCCTGAGCAGGTTTGAACCCGGCTGCCCATCGCCGCCGCCCAGCCCCCAAGGTCCCCGGCGCCGACGCTCGGTGAGCAGTGTCACCTCGGCCGGCACGTCAAACGCATACACCCGTACAAGGCCGTCACCGCCGGTGTGGACACCGCTTCCGCCGCTGCCATCGCGGATGCGGTAGGCGAGCACCCTGAACGGGTACGCGTGCTCCAAGGCCTCCACGGGTGTGTTGAGCGTATTGGTCATGTGGGTGTGGACGGCGCTGCCGCCGGGCCCGTCGGGGCCACCGCCAGCGCCGCCGGCGAGCGTCTCGTAGTAGGCGAAGCCTTCGCCGCCGATGGTCACGTTGTTCATGGAGCCGCAAGAGGCTGCGGGGACCCGGTCGGGCAGCACCTGGGCCAGCGCCCCGAACACGCAATCCGTGATGCGCTGACTCGTCTCTACATTGCCTGCCGCCACGGCGGAAGGATATCGCGCGTCCACGACAGAACCCGGCTCAGTCACGACCGTCACGGGGCGCATGGCCCCAGAATTGGCCGGGATGTCGTCGCCCAGAACGCAGCGAAGGGCGTAGGTCACCGCGGAGACCGTGATTGCCCGCACCGCGTTGACAGACCCCTGGACCGCGCCACTGCTCCCGGAGAAATCGACGAGCGCCTCGTCGCCGCGGATGCTCAGCGTGCAATGGATTGGGATGTCCACAGCGCCAAATCCGTCATCGTCCAGGAAGTCCTGAAAGCTCCAGGACCCGTCCGGAAGCCGCCCCAACGCCGCCCGGACCCGCCGCTCGCTATAATCCTGAAGGCCGGTCGCCTGCGCGCCGACCTCCGCCAGGCCGCGCCTGTGGCACATCGCGGTCAGCCGCTCGATTCCGAGGCGCGCCGCAGCAACCTGCGCCCGCAGATCGCCCCGCCGCTCGTCGGGCGTGCGCGAGGCGTCGCAGATTCGCTGCACGAGCTGGTCGTTCAGCACCGTGGGCGGAACTCGTATCCCCTCCTCGTCGATGTGCGTGCTCATGGGCATGGACCCAGGGCTGATGCCTCCCACGTCCGCGTGGTGCGCCCGGTTGGCCACGTAGAATTGAGGACGCCGCTGCCCCGGCAGCAGACACGGGGCCACCACAGTGATGTCCGGCAGGTGGGTGCCACCCTGGTACGGATCGTTGAGCAGGACCATCTCGCCCGTGGCCAATGCCTCCGGGCAGGCAGCGATGGCCGCCGCGACCGACATGGGGGTCGAGCCGAGGTGCACAGGGATGTGGGCCGCCTGGGCGATCATGGAGCCCTCGGCGTCGAAGACGGCACAGGAGAAGTCCAGCCGCTCCTTGATGTTGGGCGAGAACGCAGAGCGCATGAGGCGGACGCCCATCTCCTCGGCGCAGGCGGCGAAGAGGTGCCGGTAGATCTCGAGCTCCACCCCCAGACTCATGACGGATCTCCCGCGGGCGCAGACCCGCCAGCACGAAGCACCACGCTCCCGCCCTGGACCACTTCTGCGCTCCAACCCTCGGGTACCCAGGTGGTGGAGGAGTACTCTGTGATCAGCGCCGGCCCCGCGCCTGAGGCGCCCCACGCAAGGTCCGCCCGGACCACGGTGCCGTCGATGCGCGTGCGTGTTCCAGAGGGCGCCGTGAACGGGGGTACAGCCCGGCGCCCTTCGGCGCGCAGGCGGACGGCGACGAGCTCCACGGTCCGCTCCGTACGGTACCCATAGAGCCGTTCGTGCAGGGCCGCGAAGCGCTCCAGAACGGTGGTGGTTCCGGCGCTGGGGTCCGCGTCAATCTCGAGTTCATGGGACTGGCCGGCGTACCGGAGGTCGCACGTCCAGGAAAGGATGCGCGAGGTCGCGTCGAACCCTTGCGCAGCCAGGCGGCGCTGCGCAGCTTCGGCCAGCTCCGGGGGCAGCGGCAGGGCGTCGAGAGGCCCCAGCGGCGCCAACACCGCGCGCGATTGGGTATAGACCGCGGGCGCGAACTGCATTCCCACCGCGGACAGCAGCCCCGGATCGGGAGGAACCAGGACGGTGCGGACCCCGAGCTCCGCCGCCAGGCTGCACGCGTGCAGGCCGCCCGCGCCTCCAAAGGTCACCAGGGCAAAGTCGCGCGGGTCGTGCCCCTGCTCCACGGAGATGACCTTGAGAGCGCGCGCCATCGTGGCTTCCGCGACCCGGACGATCCCGTGGGCCGTGTCCCGCAGGGAGGCGCCGAGGCGCTCTGCCACCCGCGCGACCGCCTGGGCAGCGGCTTGGGCGTCCAGCAGCATGCCGCCCCCGAGGAACGCGTCCGGGACCAGGCGCCCCAGCACGACGTTGGCGTCGGTCACCGTCGCCCGCTGACCACCGCGGCCATAGCACGCTGGCCCCGGCTGCGCCCCCGCCGACTCCGGACCCACCCGTAGCGCGCCGCCACCATCCACCCAGGCAATGGAACCGCCCCCGGCCCCCACGGTGTGAATGTCCAGCGTCGGGACGCGAATGGGCAGCCCTGCGATCTCGGCGCCGCGGGAGATGCTGGGCGCGCCGTCGCACAGCGACACGTCCGTGCTCGTGCCTCCCATGTCGAAGGTCAGCAGGCGGTCCATGCCGGCCGCGCGGCCTGCGGCCATGGCCCCGACGACGCCTCCTGCCGGTCCCGACAACACGGTATGCACCGGCTGAGCCACGGTCTCCTCGGCGGTGAGACTGCCGCCCGCCGAGGACATGATGCGCAGTCCGTCACCGAGCTCCCGGCGCAACCGGTCAATGTAGGCGCCCATGCGAGGCGCGACGACCGCGTTGGCGACAGTGGTCGCCGCCCGCTCATACTCGCGAAACTCCGGCAGAAGATCGGAGCTCACCGTGATGTGCAACCGCGGAAATCGGGCGCGGATCGCATCAGCCACTGCGCGCTCGTGGGCTGGGTTCGCGTAGCTATGCAGCAGACTGACGGCGACCGCCTCCACATCGCCCAGACCGTCGAACAAACCATCGAGGTCGGCAATGGCTTGCACGACGTCACCGTGGCACCCCATGCGTTCCCGCACTCCGAAGCACGCGCCCCGCTGCACCGGTGGTTGTCGTCGGGTGGCCACCTGCGCGTACAGCCGCGGCCGATTCTGCCGAGCGATGTGCAGCGTGTCTTCGAACCCCGCCGTGGTCACGAACGCGACCTTTCCTCCGCGCCCTTCCAACAACGCGTTCGTCGCGACTGTGGACCCGTGGATAACCGTGGGAACACCGGGCGTTTCCAGCTGGTGCAGAGCGGCCGCGATCCCGTCCAGCACGGCCCGAGACGGATCGTCGGGCGTGGAGGGCAGCTTGTGCGTGATCACCTGATCGCCGCGCCGAAGCACCACGTCCGTGAAGGTCCCGCCCGTATCCACGGCAACGGTCACCCCAGGTTCTTTGGTCGATTCGCTCATTTGTTGTTGCGGCCCGGGCAAAGCGGCGTAGAATCTGGATTCTTTCGCACGAACTCTAACTTTTCCGCGCCCTGGTTTGTCAGGGGATCAGACCATGAGCTGTACGCGGAGCCAGGCGTATCCACAAGGCCGCACAAGGCCGTTTACCACCCAGAAGGGGGAGTTATGAAGATGTTCCGTTTGGCCGTCATGGCGCTCGTCGCGCTCGGCCTTTGTCTGACCGGTCTCAGTTCCGTTTCCGCCCAGGACAGCCAGCCTGCGGCCGAGAAGCCGGACAAGAAGAAGAAGAAGAAGGCAGCCATCAAGACGCCGTGCAAGGTCGCCAAACACATCGCGACCAAGAATGGCGACGAGAAGTTCCTCGGCAAGCTGTCAGAGTGGCGCGAGAAGGCCCAGTCCGCGGACAAACCCAAGAAGAAGGCCAAGGCGCGTCACGCGGCCCGCAAGGCGTGTCGCAAATACATCCGCGCGCACCGCAAGGCCAAGAAGGGCGACGAGGAGACCGCCTCGGATGAGGAGGCCGACGTTGCCGACGACGAGGGAGCCGCCGAGCTCGACGAGGGCGAGGAAGAAGGCGAGTAGACCGCGCAGCCGACGCCCCCGGTATCACGGCGAGGCGTCGGCGCCCTCCGGGCCCACCTGCCCCACATCCGCTGCGTTCTGCCCGACATCCGGGCCCACCAGCGTCGCATCCGGCGTCGCGGGGACCGCATCTGCAGCCGGCAGCTCCTCGGCCTCGTCTACCTCGGTGCGGATGTCTCGAATCAGCCAGGCACCACCGTCGCTCTTGCGAAGCCCGTAGACCACAGAGCCACGCGTCTTGAACTTCCGCAGATCCATGACATCCACCTTGGCCTCCGCCGTGGTGCCGTCGCTGTCCAGTGCCCGAATGCGCGCCTGGGCCTCGGGGCCAAACAGGTCCCCCTGCGAGTTGATGTAGGCCTCAAAGGTGCCGCGGTCCATCTTGCTTGTGAACTCGGGGTCCATCAGCTCCCACGCACCCTCAAAGTCCTGCTGTCCCAGACGGCGCAGGTGTTTCTGCACCACGACGCTGATCTCCCGCTCCTCCTGAAGCTCCTCCGGCTCGCCGACAAACAGGTCGTCAATGACCGGGATGGGGTCGCCACGCTCGTTCGTCTTTCCCGTCTGCCTCACGAGGAAAGTCGCCGTTCCCTTCTTGCTTTGCTTGTCGCCACCGACGATCAGCACGCTGAGGTAGACGCGCCGCTTGCCGTTTCTCGACAGCGTCCGGCTGCCCACCACGCGGGCGGTGCCACCGTCAAAGAGTGGAGAATGCTGCGCGATGAAGGCGTCGAACTCCGCCTGTGAATGGCTTTGTCGGTAGGTGTCGCTGAGGCTAAGATAGGCGCGCTGCGTGTCACCCGCGCCCACGGAATCGAGCAGGGTCTGCACTGGCATGACCATGGCGGCGTGCTGCTCCTCGATTCGGTTGCAGCAGCTGCCGACGCCCGAGCAGACGCCCCATGTCGAGAGCGCCGCAAGCGCCACGATGACCACCAGACAGCCGCCGCCCCCCAGGAGCAGAATCTTGCCCCAGGACCGCTCGCCGCCGCTGTCGTCTACCCAGTCACTCGGTGCACCAACACCCATCGCCCCTCACCGCGTCCCGGCGCCGCAGACCCGCACGTCCGGGCCCCGGGTGACTGACACAACCCGCGCAACCTCCGCGGTGTGCAGAGCGCCATCCAGGCTGTAGCCCGTCCCTGCCAGGTCGAAAGTCAGCCGCCTGCTCACACCCACACGGTGCGAGGGCATCTGCTTGCCGCGCACCAGCGCGAACGCATGGGACAACAACCGTCCGGCGTCCAGATTGTTCCACAGAAAGCAGAACTCGCCCGGACCCGGCGGCGCGGGCGCCTTCATCTTCATCGGAAAGCGCTGGCTCACCGACGCGCCCGCCAGGGTGAGCTCTTCCGCGATCACATGGCCGTCAACGACCACTGTGGCGGCCACCGGCGCGACAGCGCCGCGGAGGGCGCGAAGGCCGCCAGCGCGGCTGTGGTCTGCGGCGTGAAAGAATGCACCGAGCCCCAGCGAAAACCCATACTGTCGCTCCGCAAGGCCACTGTCGCAGACGACGAGCGTCGCAGAAGAGGCCGGGGTTGGTGGCTTCTTGATGAGCCGGGCGTCCTGCTTGGGGTCGCCGGTGAGCGGCAGAATCGCAGCAGACAAGCCTTCGCGCACGACGCGCCGGATCACCGCCGAGAGGCGATCGGCGTCGACGGCGATGATGTCAAAACGAGTGAGGTCCGCGTCGACGGCGACGGGCGTCGCCCCGTGCGCAGGTCCGCGGGAGACGACAGCTACGGAAGGCATGGGATCAGAATCTGGGTTCTGGCTTGAGGACGACCTTGCCGTCGCGCACGACCACGCTGAAGCGGACATCCCTGGCCTCGTGCTTGCGCATGAGGACTGCCGTGTTCTCGGTGAGCTTCGAGATGAACTTGTCGTAGGTCAAGTCGTCCACGCCCAGGCCGAGGTTTCGGCGGGCGGCCACGTACTCGTCGAAGATACGGCGGCGGTACTCTTGCTGCGGCTCCTCGGGCTCCTCGTTGGCGCCCGACATTGGGACCCCCGTAACCATGGGCCCGGTGGCGCGAATCATCGCGGTTCGGCTGACCTCGTCGAACTCGAAGCCCCAGCCGCTGGCCGAGACCTCGTCGTCCTCCTCGTCCGGCATGCGTTTGCCCTGGAGGAATGCGCTCATCAAATTGAGCGATTGCGCCATCTCGGTCTGGAACGCGTGGTTTCCGCTGACCTGGAACTCGTAGTCCTTGTTCCCGGCGATGACCTCCTGGATGCCCTGATCAATCTCCTCAAACGCCTTCACGAATGAGCGGATGACGATGAGGACGGCGCCGAGCAGAATGATGAGGATGATGGGACCCACTACGAAGATGGAGGTTTTTATCTTCTGCACTGTGGCCAGGCGCTCGGTCATATTGCTGAGCACCACGAACCCGGTCTTCTTGTCGGCACCCCGCGTGCTGCTGAAGTAGCGCACGGCGACAAGGTACTCGGCGCCGTCGTGTGAGATCGTGAACGAGGGCGGCGTCGCGCCGCCGGCCAGTTTGTCCTTTCCGCCCTCAAAGATCGCGCGGCTCAGTGACTCATCGTTCTTGAGGGTGGAGGCGAAGATCTTCCCGTTGTGGAAGTAGGCCACGTCACCGCCGCCGATGTGCTCCGCGGCCGTCTGCGCCGAGCCACCCGCGATGAGCGATCCTACGACCACCACACCGATGAGCTTCTCCGGCCCCTGCATCACTGGCGCGATGCCGACGTGGTACCAGGCCGCCGAGTCGCTGTCGGTCACCGTCCAGCGGAAGTACCAGATGCCCTCCCGCGGGACCCCGTCCTTGACGGCGAGCATGTCCGGATGCCGGGCCCCCACATCGTCTTTGTACCAGTCGTATTTGTTGGTCCCGAGCGCAGCGACGCCGATGCCCTTCTCGTCGGCGACGAACACGAGCTCGGGGTTGTAGGGTGGCCGCTCATGGATCATCGCGTCCACGGGTCGGGCGTCGCCCTTCTCCGCGGCGAGATTCTCAAACGCGTACTTCCACCGCAGGATGCCCTTCTCGTGGACACCGAGGTGCCGGTGGTACTCGTACGGGTCGTTGTACTCGGCCGTGAGCGCTGACTGGAGCCCACGGAAAGCCGCGATTCGCTCCGCCTTGGCGGTGACGCCAAAGTCGTTGAGCCTCTCGTATCGCTCCATGCTCCGGGCCGCGACTCCGAGCTGGCCGCGGGCCTCGCTTCGAATGTCGTTCTCCAGAGATTGGGGGAGCATCATGTACACCGCCGTCATCACCATGACGACGATGAGCGTCAGCATCGCGCATATCTTGATTCGCAGCATCGTGCCTCAGACTCGTTGAAGTACCGCCAGTCTCATCGGCAATTGGCGTGTGCGCAATGACTTTTTTGAAACGCGCACGCGAATTGAAACCGAGAAACGGTCGTCAGTACTGCCGCGGCAGCTTGTCGATGTCGCAGGTGTCGATGGCGAACCGTATCAACGCTGACCGGTTCATCTTCGTCTGCCCGCGACGCTTGAGCTCTTTGACCAACGAGTCGATCCGCTCGATGTCCTCGTTGTAGAGGGAAATGCTCACGACACGGTAGTGGGTCGGCTTCTCCTTGGGCGCCTTGGTAGGCCCACCGACCAGCAGGTCCGACTGCCCGAGCGGCGCCGGCCGAAAGAAATTCTGCATCACCTCGTCATCGCTGGCGAGGGGATCGTCTCCCATGGCTCTGTCTTCGTCCTGGTGTGCCATCATCCCGCTCACGCTACGACCCGTTGTTGCTTCTCATCGCTGGCCACGACCCAATCCACGAGCTTGCGGTAGTCGGTCGCCCCGTGGCTGTCGTCCGCGTACTCGAAAATCGACATCTTGTGACTCGGTGCTTCCTTGAGTTTGGTGTTGACCCGAATCGGCGGTAGCACCTTGTCCTTGAAATACCCGCGCAGCGTGCTGACCGACTCGTGGCTGATGCGATTTCGCCGGTCGTAGAACGTCGGCAGGATCCCCATGATCCGGACCGGGTGGAGCAGCTGCTGGTTCACGTTCTTGAGCGTGCGCAGGATCTGCTTCACGCCCACGAGGCTCAGAAAGTCGCAGCCCACCGGAACGATGAGCTCGTCCGCGTAGGTCAGGGCGTTCATGTTGAGCAGCGACAGGCTCGGACCGCAGTCCAGGATGATGTAGTCGTAGTCATCAAACGCCTCCATGCGCGATTTCAGGACACGCTCGCGGCCCTCGTTCATCCGCGCGAGGAAGATCTCCGCCGACGCCAGCGTCTCGTTGGAGGTGATGAGGTCCAGGTTCTCGCGCATGGGGATGACAACATCTCCAGGCGGCACACCCTCGACGATGAGGTGGTAGAGGGAGTACTTGCCTTTGACGCCCATGCTCACGCCGACGTGCCCCTGGGCATCCATGTCGATGACCAGGGTGCGCATGCCTGCGGCCGCCAACCCCGCGGACAGGTTCACGCTCGTGGTGGTCTTTCCGGTGCCGCCCTTCTGGTTGAGGATGGCGATCTTCCGTGGACCGCGTCGCGCCCGGTGCACCCGCTGCTCCAGGTCCCGCAGCACGGGCTGCCGGCACTTCATGGAGCAGAAGTATTCAACCCGCGGGCCTACGGTCACCTGCTGGAACGCATAGCGCAGCTCGAACGCGTCGCCGCAGCAACGGCAGGCAACCTTGCCCTCCTCTGCTTTTGGCGCCGGCTGCTCGGCGGAAACCTCGGCCTCTGGCTGGGGCTCCGGGGCCGCCTGCACGCGAAACTGGAGTTGGCAGCGCTGGGTGCAGAAATAGCGTACGACCCCGCTGGGGTCGCGCTGCACTTGAAAGCTGAATTTGACGTCGAAGCGCCGACCACAGACGTGGCAGCCCTGTAGAGCGATGGTCATGGCAGTCCCTCGTGTGACCGTGCGGCCGTCCTGGCCTCGGGGCAGTGGTACAAGTCCACGTCCACCCTAGCGGGGTCCGAGGCGACAGGTCAAGGAGAGAAGTACCCGATCATGGGTGTACCGTGCAAAACGAAGTTGGCAACTTCTTTGGCCGGCAATCTCGGCACAGCCAACTTCACGCATTTGTCGGTGGACCCCATCGGTCGCCGGGCACGCGCGCGCACGGCCGACGGCTCCGACAACAACGGGCCAACGTGCGCCCAAGGCGCCGCGGTCACGGCTCCTGGCGCGGCAGGGGCACCTTCATCGCGCGGGCCAACGCGCTCAGCTGCGACTCCAGGTCGCAATCAAGCGTGCCCGCCTCCGTGTCGATACTGACGGCGTTTTTCGGCCGGGTGGGGTCCGCGACGAACACGACGGCGCCGCCCGCTGCAGCCTCGATCCGCGCCCGCCGGTCCACCAGGACATCCAGGCTCGCCGGATGAACTCGAAGCAGCAGCTGGTGCCGGCCGCGCAGAGTCCCAATCGCGTGGCAGACCATCTGCGCCAGGGTCTCAGGGGCGACGGTCAGCTCCCGTCCGACAATGCGGCGCGCCAGGCCAAGCGCCAGAGACGCCAGCTCTTCTTCGGCGGCGGTCAGGACGCCCTCCCGCTCCGCGCGCGCCGCGCGCAGCACCACCGCAGCCTCCGCGACACCCCGCGCAAAGCCTTCTGCGCGCGCCGCCTCCCGCAGCCGCAGAAGATCCGCCTCGTGCACCGCAACCTGAGGGGCCTCCTCGAGCGGGCGAACGTCCAGCTCCGCCGTGTTGGCGGCACGTACCAGTCGAAGTGTCATGGCTGATCTTGGCTCCAGGCCCACTCTATCCAGCCCGCCGCTGCCTCGACGCACGGCGGTGCCGCGGCC
>CALBXO010000740.1 GCA_937890335.1 uncultured Pseudomonadota bacterium
CAACAACGGCGTCAACAACGGCGCCAACAACGGCGCCAACAACGGCGCCAACAACGGAGAACCGCTCCCGCCCGAGCCCGTCCCTGACGGAATGGCGGCGGTCGGGATCTCCGGCCGCGACGACGTCGAGTCCGCAGTCCGTGAGGCGATACGGCTCGCCGGTGGCATCGACGAGATTCAGCCGGGCCAGTCTGTCTTCATCAAACCCAACGCCGTCCACAACTTCATCCTCGGCCCGTCGATCATCACCTCCATCGAGGTCATCCAGGCCGTCGTCCGCATCGTCAAAGAGCGCAACCCGGGCCGCATCATCGTGGGCGACCGCCCGTCGCGTCAGTTTGAGTCAGCCCGGGTGCTGGATCGGACCGGCATCGCCGCAGCCGCGATCGAGGCCGGCGCCGACGAGATCCACGCACCACTTCCGCCCGCGGACGATCCCAACGCCTGGGTGCTGATGCAGCCCGACGGCTGGGAGGAAACCTGGGAGGCCGAGGGCGGCATTCTGGCCATGCGCGCCATCGTGGAGGCGGACCATTTCATCAACCTACCCGTCTGCAAGGACCACCGCTGGGCCGTGTTCAGTCTGAGCCTCAAGAACCTGATTGGCGCCGTCGGCGACAGCACTCGGGACCCGATGCACTACATCCGGGAGATGCCCGACCAACTCAGCCGCGACATCGCCATCCTCAACGGGGCATTCTCGCCACTCATCAACATCCTGGATGCGCGCACCGCGCTGCTCAACGGCGGACCCGAAGGCACGGGGCCGGAATCCGTGCGGAGCGAGCCCGGCCTCATCGCCGCCTCCAAGGACCGCGTCGCACTGGACACCTTTGGCATCTCGGTCATCAAGCATGACCTGGTCGACGCTGTGGTTCCTGACCCGGACGAGGCGTACCAGTTCATCACCACGTGCCGGCCATTCGCCTGCCCCCAGATCCTCCACGCCCGCGACCTGGGCCACGGCATCGACGACCTCCAGAAGATCCTCCTGCGCTTTGATCAGGTGGAGCTCGCCGACGAGATCGAGGCGATCTTCCGCAGCTGACCGGACAGTCGCGCAGGGTGACCATCGCGGTGTCCGAGCAACTGGCGTGGAGGAAGACGGACCGGCCTACCGCGTGGCGGGGGCCTCGCGAACGCGGTTGCGACCGTCGCGCTTGGCGATGTAGAGCGCCGCGTCGGAGCGCTGCACGAGGGAGGCGCCGTCTTCGCCGCGCTCGAGTCCGGCCACTCCGACCGAGCAGGTGATGCGCCAGCCCACCTCGGACAGGTCCAGGTTTCGGACGCGCGTCAGCAGCCGCTCCGCGAGCCGCGCGGCGTCGCCGGGGGCAGTGTCAAACAGAATCACGGCGAACTCCTCGCCACCGTAGCGCGCCACAAAGTCGTGCTTGCGCGGGAAGCTCCGGACCAGGGACCCGGCGACCTTCTGGATCACGAGATCGCCGACCGGGTGGCCGCGCTCGTCGTTGCCCCGCTTGAAGTGGTCGATGTCCACCATGAGGAGGCTCAGCGGTTGGTGGGACAGATCCGCCAGATCGATGTAGCGCCGTAGACTGTCGTCAAAGGCGCCACGGTTGTGCAGCTGGGTCAGTGGGTCGAGCCGCGCCTGCGCCTGGACGACCGCCAGGTCATCGCGCATCTCTGCCAGGCGCGCGCCGAGCGTTGTGATCTCCTGGTCGAGCTGGTTTCGCTGCTCCTCCAAGGCGACGTTGATCGTGGTGACAGCGCCGCCGAGCGCCGCTCTCACCTGATCAATGGAGCCGGTGTCGAGCGCGGCCTCCACGTCGGCCAGGCTCCGCTGGATGGTCTCCTCGGCCGAGCGGCCGTCCCGCGCGATGGCGCGCAGGCCGTCCACGACCTCCCAGAGCACAGTTTTGAAATCGTTGAGCCGGCCCTTGACCCACTTCTCTTCCGTGGCCCGGCGCCGACGGAAGAACCGCCGCAGCGGAGCCCAGGCGCGCTTGTCGGGCGCGGGCCCGACGACGCCGGGTTCCAGCGGCGGCGGCGAGCCGTTGAGAACGTGCCGCGCCCACTGCTCACAGGCCTGGTTGAAGCGTTCGCGATCGTCGCTGTCCATGGGAAACGCGTGGTCTCCCATGGCACGAACAAACGTTGCGACCGTATCGAGCGCGTTGTCCACAAAGCGCTCGTCAACGGCGACGAGGGTGTCGGATTCGGGTGCCGCGTTTGGCCTCATCGTTGGTTTCACGTAGTGGGTCAGGCAGATCTGCACCTACCATGGCCGCCCCGCTCTCCCATCGGCATGCACGCAGGGAACAATGAATTTGCTACCGCTCACTCTCCGCGGCGATCGGTGGCACACGCTTTGCGATGCAGGGGCGCATGAAACAGCCTCGCCAGACGACGATCCCCTCAGTCACAGCATCAAGCCTCCACCGTCCCACTTGGGTGGTGGCTATTGCGCTCGCCACCCTGCTTGGCGCCTGCGGGGGCGGCGCCGAGCCCTCAGAGGAGGCGGACGGCGCTGACGACACCTTCCTCGCAGCCGGAGGAAAGGCCGACGGGGGCGGGATTACCGATGGCTCGCCAGAGGCGCTCGGGGTACTCAAGCTGGTCAACACGGCCGATTTTGCAACGCTCGACGATGACGTTCGCCTGGACAGGCGAGCCGCCACCAACATCGTGGACCACAGACAGGGCCCGGACGGTATCGACGGGACCGAGGACGACGATCTCTTCGACGACCTGTCCGAGCTCGACGCCGTGAAGTTCGTGGGCAAGCGCGCGTTCGCTCGCCTGCTCGCGTATGCCGAGGCCAACGGCTTCTTTCCGGAGCCCGAGGAGCCCGTCGCGTTCGACCCCGCAGACCGCAAGGTCGACGTACTGTTGACCGCGCCCTACTGCGACGTGTGCGACTTCACGGACAAGGCAATCCTTCGCCGCCAGTCCCCCATCATCCACGGCGTGGTGGAGGCCATCGATGGCGCACAGAAGAAGATCGATGTCGCCCAGTTCAGCTTCAGCGTCACCGAGATCGAGACGGCGCTGCACAACGCGATGGACCGCGGTGTCACCCTGCGCATCGTCATGAACCACGCACAGGAGGGCCGCAACAGCCGGGTGGACCGGCTGGAGGCCGCCGGCGCCCAGGTGCTCTACCTGCGCGGCAGGTCGGCCAGCTCCGAGGACGGCGTGCACGGCCTCATGCACAACAAATACATGCGGGTGGACGACGACGTGCTTCTGACGGGCAGCAACAATTGGTCGTCCACAGGCACCTCGTTCAACGCCGAGAACACGATGCGCTTCCGGACGACGGCCGCGGACCCATTGATCGCCGCGTACGACTGCTACACGGAGAAGATGTGGGTGAACTCGTTTGACGACGCCGCGTCGTGTTCGACCCACGAGGTCGAGTTCACCCCCGGTATTGGGGCCTACAAACTCGGCGCTGACGCCATGGAGCAGGCGCAGACGAGCATCGACGTGATGATGCACCACCTGACCTTCGACCGCGCCGTCCGCGATCTGGCCATCGCCGCAGAGCGGGGCGTCCGCGTCCGCGTCGTCGTCAACGTCGCCGACCGGGACGAGCACACCCAAACGAGCAACTACCGCCGGCTGCGCGCCGCCGGTGGCGAGGTCCGCTTCAAGCGCAACTTCGAGGACGGCTTCCAGCTCCAGCACCACAAACTCGTGATCGTGGACGACCGTGTTCTGGTCAACGGCTCCGGAAACTGGTCCGGGGCGGCGCTGTTCAACAACTGGGAAAACTATGTCCGCTACGAGCAGCCGGCGGTCGTCGCGGCCTTCGTCGACGAGTTTGCGCGCCTGTGGCGCTGGTCCCTGAGCCCAGAGTCTCTCGACGCGGGCCTCAACCCGGCGCAGCAGCACGCCGGTGAGAACGGCATCTACTTCGGCAATCTGCACGCCCACTTTGCCTCCAGCGACCCCAACCACAAGGACGACGACGGCCACCTCGAGCGGACGAACACAGACGGCGAGACCGTCGCCGTGGACGCCGGCGGTGATCCCGCAGGGTTCGCCTACACCTACGCCCGAGACCAGGGCAAGATGGACTTTCTGCTCCTGTCCCCCCACTGCACCGACGAGCGCAGCTCCGACGGCGACACCCAACCCAACATCTCGGACGACGCATTTGTCGCGCTGGCGGAGACCGCGGCGCGCATCAGCGCCGACTCCGAGGGTGAGTTCCTGGCCCTGACCGGCGTGGAGTGGAGCACGAACAGCAGCGGAAACCATGTGAACGTGATTGGCGTCGCCGAGCCCGTCCGCGTGGACCGCGGCCGCTTTGACACTCTCTACAACGAGTACCTGCCCGCGCGCGCCGCGCTCGGGGAGGCGCCCATTGTGCAGCTGAACCACCCTCGCACCTTCGGGTTCGACGAGGAGCGCCGGCGCGGTAATTTCGACCAGCTCTACGTGAACCTCCTGGAGATGGAGCGTTCCAGTGAGCGACGCCGGATGTTCAACGACTACGGCCTCGACGACTACGCCCCGGTTCGCGGGGCGCGCGCGGCGTGGATTGCCGGCGACGAGGTCCCGGACCCCGCCGTCGTCGCGGAGGCGCTCGACAACATCTGCGCCGCCTCCGCCCCGTACGTACGCCTGTTTGAGGTGACCGTCGGTCGAGGACTGGAGATTCGCCACGAGGAGCACCAGAACCCGTCCATCGTGCCCGACCCCGAGACCGGAGACCCGGTCCGCTTCACCAAGGTGCACTCGGACTGGGACTACTACCTGCTGCTCGGTTTCCGCACGGCCCCCACCGCCAACCACGACAACCACTACGCCAACTGGGGCACGGGTCACACCACGCGCACCGCGGTCATCGCCCCGGAGCTGACCCAGAAGTCCCTGCACAATGCGTTGCGGGACCGGTCTGTGTACGCCTCCGAGGACGAGAACCTGGAAGTGCGCATGTATGCGGGCGGGCGGGTCCCGGCGGGCGGTGAACTGACCACCGCGCACGGCCGCATCACCTTGGACATCGCGCTGTTCGACCCTGACTACGCCGGGCCGTACGATGTGATCGTCTACACCGGTGCCCTCGGCGGAGATGAGGTCAAGATTGGTGCGGAGGCCGTGGTCGAGAACTCCGACTGGCACCAGCTGGAGGTAGACCTGGCCTCGGGCGCCGAGCACTTCGTCTACATCGAGGTCCGCATGAGCGATCTGAACCGCTTTGCCTGGTCCGCGCCGGTCTGGGTGACCTCCCTCTAACGGACCCCGGCCGCCGGTGGCGGGCTACTCCTCGCAGAAGTACTGCAACGAGAAGTCGTGCAGTTGCGGAGACACGCGGTCCTCGGAGGCCTCCAAGGTGACGGAGATGCGAACGTGGCGCCCGGAGGTCACGTTTGCCTCCGTGAAGCGCTGGTCGAGGTCCACAGGGGGCGGGTCCTCCGGTGAGGAGCCGGCCACCACCGGCATGGCCGCATCGAGCTCCTCAGCCGTAGCGGCCGTCCGAGCCACAAAGCTGACCTGGGCGGTCTCCGGGACGGTGGCGTCCCAACTGAATGCAGTCCACCGCGGGTTCTGGCAGTCCGCCACGAAGTCCTCCGTGTAGGAGCCGCGACCGAGCACCGTCCGGCGCACGGAGCCCGTGAAGTCCGTGTAGGTGTACACGCGGTTGGGGCCGTCGTACGACTCAATCTGAAGGGTGTCCGGGTCAATGCGGATCAGCTGCGAGCTGACCTGATGGGCCAGCCACATATAGCCATCGCGGTCCTCACCGACGCCGCTGGGGCCCGTGTGGCCGGGGGGCATCCGCAGCAGCGTGACCTGCTCCGGCGGGATCGTGCCGCCCGGCACGAAAGCGTCCGCATTCCAGACACCCAGGTGCGACTGCCCATCGCCGCCCATGGCCATCCAGATGCGTCCCCGAGAGTCGGGCGTAATGCCGCGCCCGGTGGACATTCCGTATCCGCGGGTGTCGACGCGCGTCCACTCCTCGGTCCGCGGGTTGAACCCGAGCGCGTCGTTGCAACCCCAACCTGAGAACCACAGCCTCTCTTCCGCGTCGGCGGTGATTCCGTAGGACTGCGCACACCCTCGGGACACCGGATACGCGACGCGCGGACCTACCTCGCCGGTGGTGGTGTCGACCCAGGAGGTCGCGTTCTCGTCCAACGTGCCGATCCACATCTTGCCGTTGCTCAAGACGATGCCGCCGTACGGACGCACGGGGACATCGACCTCCAACAGGGTCTCGCCGGTGTCGGGGTCGAGCTTCCAGAATTTGTTGATGTTGTACCCGCCGACCCACGGGTAGCCCTCGGGGTGCATCGGGTCACCCAGGTCAATCGCAAACGCGCGCAACACGGCGTTCACGGGGCCCACGGCCGCGTTGTACAGCAGGCACTCATCCTCGCCGTACGGCAGAGGGTCACTGTCCACCGACGTCTCAATGCTGCCGCTTCCATTTCGGTCCACGCACCGGCTGATGTCCGCCGCGATCTTGGTGACGGAGCCCTGGGCGGAAAATCCGCGGTTGGCGACGTAGGCGTCACCACGCCCGTCCACGCCCACGCGGCTCGGCATATTGCACCCGCTGGCGTGGCAACAGACGCCGGGACAGGCCAGCTCCGGGTAGCCCACGCGGTAGCGACCGAGCTCGGTGATGGCCCGCGCGTCCCAGCGGCTGAAGGTGGACTCGGCGGTGTTCGGCACCCACAGGTACGAGCTCTCCTCTGCGCGCACGCCGATGATGAGCGAGCCGTCCTCCGTCACCTCCCCCTCCTGGATGCCCCCATTCTCAAAGTCCGACCCCTCGCGTCCCACGCGGTACGCCCGGCAGGTCAGGTCGCAGTCGCCGCACTCTCCGAGCACGCCGTCATCGGGGTCGTCGTCACAGTCGTCGTCCACCCCGTTGCAGACCTCTTCAAGCAGGCTCGAGCGGAACTCGTCGTCGTCGTCGCAGTCGCCGCCGCCGCAGACGATCGGGCTGTCTCCATCTCCGTCCATGTCCAGCAGCGGGTTCAGGCAGCGGTCCTCGTCCGGGTCGCAGGAGTCGGTCGTGCAGTCGTTCTCGTCGTCGCACGTGGGCGCGGGCGACTCCGTGCACCCCTCCTCGGCATCGCAGCGCTCCGCACCGTTGCAAAACACGCCGTCCGAGCAGAGGCGGTCGTCCGGGACAGACAGGCAGCGGTCCTGCTCCTCGTCGCAGCCGTCCACCGTGCAAGGGACGTCGTCGGCGCAGTCGGGGAACGACCGAACGAGGCAGCCAGCGAAAGGCGCACACCGCTCGACGATCAACACAAGCGAGCGCCCCGGTCAGACTAGCGCCCGGACATCGCGGACGGCAACTTCCCGGCGAGGCCGGGGGCGCCTTACCGCGAGCCGGTACCGGTGGTAGAGTCGTCTTGCACCAACACCGAGGCAATCATGAGCCGATACCGCGCCACCCTCGCCGCCAGCTCCACGGCGGCTCTGCTCCTCTTGTGCACCGTCGTGTCCGCGCAGGACTACACAACGCAATGCACGCTCGACAACGGCGGAATGGCCTGCAGAGGCGAGGACGGCCTGTATGGCAATTGCGGCGAGGACGGCCCCAATAGCTGTGACGGGGAAAACCCGGATCGACCCGGCGAGTGCCGAGGCTATCCGAGCTGCGGGCTGGATCGCGACGCGTGCGACGGGAAGGCGGCCGGCGACGCGTGCGGCATCGCCGCGGACTTTCACGATGAAGACTCCCTGCGCGTCCCGGGCCTCTGCGTCACCTTCGCCTTTGACGATGCGGAGCCTGGGGACGAGTTTGTGACGTGCGACCTCTCCGCCGCCGAGCAACCGGACGACGAGGACGCAGGCTGTGCGACCGCACCGGGCGGGTCGGGTGGGGCGGCCCTCCTGCTCGTCGCAGGCCTTGTCGTCATCCGACGCCGGGTCTGACCCGCTGAGACTGCGGTCAGGGGTCGATGTCGAGGCTGAAAGCGGTCCCAATCCGGATCAGGTGGGTGGTCGGCTGCCCGTCGCCCGCGGGGTAGAATTCGTAGCCAACCTGCCCCATCGCCAGCGGCAGGAACCCCCGTACGCGCAGCGTCGCCAGCCCGGTCCCGAGCACCAGCCGCACGCCGGGGTGGATGCGCGGGTTGTCCGGTGTCGTGAAGCTGGTGGCGCTGATCTCCACGTCGTAGATCTGACTCAGGTCGCGAAAGCGAGAGACCAGCGGGATCGCCTGTGTCAAAATGGCGCCCAGGTTCTGCTCACCTGCGCCCGTGGAGATCAGACCGCGGCCACCGAGCTCCCCGCCAATCGCCACCGTGAAATGCTCGGTGAAGCCGTACCCAAGCAGGAATCGGCCTGCGCCACCGCCGGCGAGCGACGTCTTGTCTCCTTCAATCAGCACAGCGGCGTTCGGATTGCTCTCCAGGAACAACAAGAACCGGTCGCGGTCGATCTGCACACCCGAGAAGTCCTCGTCGGGCGGCAGAAAGAAGGGACAGTCCTCGCCGGCATGGAGGTCCGCGTACGCCAGCGCCAGCCCTACGCGCGTCAACGTCAGCGCATCGTCATCAACCTCGCCCGTGTCGGCGTAGATGGCCTTAGGGGACCCCAGGATCGCGGACTGTTCTTCGACCCACGCGCGGACCCCCGCTCGCGTCTCGGGCGTGGTCTGACACACACTGGTCAGCAGCTCGGGGGCGATGTCGTCGAGCTCAACCCGGTCAATCACCCAGCTGGTGCGCTCCTTGGTCACCACAACCTGCCGCACGTCCTGAAAGAGCGCACTCTGCGCCGGATCGTCCGGCAGCGACGCGCACCCCGAGCAGAGGAAACCCACTGCGGCAGCCGCTGAGAGGACGCGCAGGGCTTGACCAGGGACCGTGGAGACTCTGGATTTCATGTAGCGCACGATGTGCGCGCCCCTGCGCAGATGCAAGCGCCGCGAGGAAGCGGCTCGATTTCGCCGCTCAGAGTCGGACTTCCGGTCCGCGACGGTCTCGCTCAAGCAGGAAGAAACTCGTGGCCAGACGCGCGGGTCCCAAGGCGTAGTAGGCCTTGCCGAGGAACAAGTCCGGGTTGGCCGCGTCCACCTGCACCACGTAGTCCCGCAGTCCGCGGGACGGGTCCCACAGCGGGTTGCCGCCCTGGGAGTAATCCAGAAGCACCGAGTGCATGTAGGCGTTGTCGATGGCCTCGGGGTCGACGTTGTCCACCGAGTAGAAGCCAAATCGCTTTGGATTCTGGTCGTTCGGCTTGGCCTTCCACGGCTCGTAGAGTGAGTTCTGCACCGCGGGAAGATTGTAGCCGGACACGCGTCCGTCGGGCTCGCGCCAGAAGCCCTTCATGAACTTTTTGATCCCCAGCAGAGGGGCCCAACCGGGCGTGTTGGTGCCGCGGAAGACCCAACCGGGAAACGTGTCCAGCGCGGGCAGGACACCGCGGAGAAACACCTCCTCCAGCTCTCCCATCCGGAGCGTCTCAAGTTCGCGGTAGCGGGCGGACGCCTCAGCTGGCCAGAGGCCGTGGCTCGTGATGGTTGCGCTCACTGCAGGTACCTCTTCCTATTGTCCAGAATGTGGGCGGCATTGCGCGTGGCCAGCGTCTGAATCGTCAGACACGGGTTCACGCCGATGGGGCTCGGGAACAGGCTCGCGTCACAGACCATCAGTCCGGCCGCGTCGTGAAACATTCCGTAGCTGTCGGTGACGGCCCAACGGCGGTCGATGCCCATGCGGGCGGTGCCCATCAGGTGCACCGTCACCACCTCCAGCGCGCTGCGCGGGAAGCCCCTGGCCAGAATGGCGCGGGCCTCGTCGGCGTTGGTGGGCTCGTCCATGCCGTCCACGGGTAGCAGCACCCGCTTGGCCCCCACCGAGAAGAGCAGCTCGCACAGCATCTCCAGGCCGCGCCGCAGCTTCTCAAAGTCGATCTGGTTGAGCTGGTACAGGGCGACCGGCGCCCCGCCCGGCAGCGTGACGACGCGTCCAAGCGAGGTGTCTTCGAGCAGGAGCCCCGCGATGACCGTCTTGTTGTAGTCGGCCATGACATCCGCCAGCCCACGCCCATAGTGCGGTGCGGTCATCGCCACGATGCTCGGGGGAATGTTCACCGCGGCAAACACAAACCCCTCCTGCTTGAACTCGCGCACCTGGTAGGCCTGGTGCACGCCCTCCCAGCCGCGCACGTCCTCGTCAAAGATGGCCATCACCTTCACGTTGGGATGCATGCTCAGGTTGCGGCCCAGTTGCCCGCTGGGGCTCTTGAATCCGGACCGACTCAGCAGCGCGGGCGTCTGAATCGAGCCGCAGCTGGAGACGACCAACTTGGCTGCCACGGTGATCCGGGCCCCGGTCTTCCCGTTGGCCTTGACCACGCGCCCCTCGACACCCACGGCGCGCTTGCCCTTGCGCAGGATCTTCCCGACGCGGACGTTGGAGTAGATGCGCGCCCCAAAATGAAGCGCCCGCGGGATGTACGTAACGATGGGCGAGCGCTTGGCGCCCGTGGGGCAACCCCAGGCGCAGTTGTTGGTGCCGGAGCAGTGGAGCTGGTTGCGCCGGTTGGGGATGACATCCCAGCCGTTCTTGTCCGCGCCCTCCTTGAGCAGCTGGTTGTCGCGACCGATGCTCTCCGGGTCCTGGTACGCGACGTTGATGCGGTTCTCGACGCGGGAGAAGAAGAAATCCATCTCCTTCGGACCGATCCGGTCGAGGCCGTCCTCCACATCCCAACGATGCAGGATGTTGTCCGGCGTGCGCCACTTCATCCCGCCGTTGATGACGGCGGAGCCGCCGACTGTCATGCCCTCCTGGTAGAGGATCGGCGGGTTGCCGAGGCTCATGGTCGCGCCGGCATCCCGGTACATGCGCCGGATGGCCTTGGACGCGTGCGAGTCGAACTCCGTGTTGTAGCTGCCCTCCTCCAGCACAATCACGTCGACGCCCTCCTCGGCGAGCTCCGCGGCGAGCGTACCGCCCCCGGCGCCGGAGCCGACGATGACCACGTCGGCAAAGAGGGTCTGGTCCTTGGTCAGATCGTCTCGGTCGTAGACTCCGCGTGGCAGCGTCATCGGTGGGCCTCCAGGGCGGCCATGAGCGGGTCCGCCTCCGTGTTCTCCGCTTCCTTCGCGCGAATCTCGTCACCGTAGAGGTCCAGACGCCGTCTGGCGACGAGGCGAATCCACTTCTCCGGGTGGTAGTCGAGCTGCTCGGCGATCTCAGGCAGCTCGTAATACGCCATCGCCAGCAGACCCTTGGTCTTCTTGGCGAACTCGCGCATGGGCACCAGCGGGCTGTGCCACCACAGCTCGAACCAGGCCTGGGCCTTGTCGTGAGGCAGCTGGCTGAACGTGCGCCCGTTGTGCGCTGGGTGGAGGCAGCTGCTGAACTCAAACGCGTAGAGACCGACCGCCGTGGCCGACTGGACCTGCCCGGTGCAGGAGCTCATGAAGGCCTCCAACGCGTCCACGCTTGCGTGGATCAGGTCCTGATCTTCGATCTCGGGCGGACACACGATGGGCGCCATGGCCACGAGGATCTTGCGGGCCAGGAGGCTGTGTTTGTAGCCAGAATCAATCATGGGTTCAGACCCCATAGCGAGAGGAGGCGGCTGTCGTGCCGCAGGAAGTACGCTTCGAGTTGGACCAGCGCTGAGGGGGCGTCTCCTGCCTCGAGCGCGCCAATCCAGCCATGGTGGGACTCGACGTAGTCTTCGGGCGGCGACATGGCGCCGGACACACTGCGCGCGATGTCGACGTAGACGCCGGCAACGCGGTTGAGAATCCACACGGCGGGCAGCATGTGTGCGGCCTCAAACACAGAGCGGATCATCTCGAAATCTGCGGCGGCGAACACACCGGGCCGCTCGCGGCTGTCCCAGGCGTCCTTGGCGAGCTGGCGAGTTCGCGGCAGCGGCTGCCCGCTCAGGCGCTCGGCGACGGGGGGCAGCAGCGCTGAAAACAGGCCGCGGCGCATGGCGAGGAGGTCGCGAACCAGAGTGCCGATTGAATCCGCGTCCGAATCGCCAAAGCGCAGGTAGGCGGGCAGAACCTCGATGGACCACTCATGCCGGTCTCGCACGAGCACACCGGCGCCGCGCCGCGGCTCCAGCAACCCCCACTCGGTCAACCGGCGGATGGCGTCGCGCAGAGTGGAACGGCTCGCACCGAGCGTCCGCGCCAGCTCCCGCTCAGCGGGCAGGTGGGCCCCCTGGCGGTACTCGCCCGCCACAATGCCGTGCAGCAGCGTCTCGAATACTGAATCTGATTTGCTGTCGAGAGCCCGTTCCATCACGCCCGCGGATTGGTCCTACCAATTGGTAGGACCAATTTGTAGGGCGGGCAGGCCTGTCTGTCAAGCGGCCGCGATCACTCCGCCGGTTGCGCCGCCAGCTGCTTGAGCATCGTCAACGTGGTGCACTTCTCGGCGTCGATGCCAGCGGCCTTGATGCCGGCCTCGAGCTTGGTGACCTGCGCCGCTGGCTCCAGGGTTTGCAGCTCCGTGGCAAACGCCTTGCCCTCGGTCGATTTCACATTCGTCCCGAGATACTGCTTGAGCCCGGCCTTCTTCGCCTCAATCGTACTGACTCCGATCACCTGGCCCGATCCGCCAGCTGCGCAGATGACCTTCATGTCGTCGTTCAATCCGGGTCCGCACGACACGGCGAGCAGGCAAACGAGCACGACGGCGCCGAAGGCGGCTGCAACTTGGATCTTCATGGTCTTGTCCTCGGGGGGGGGTGGCGCCCTACCGTACTCCGATCTGACGCCCTGCGAAGGGGACGACGTCGATTGCGCGGCGAGACGGTGTTCCAAAACTCGGACCGAGTTGGAGCAAGCGCCGTCGGGGTCGTCGGCTCCGGCGCCATCATCGTGGGGTCGGGGCCGCGGTTGGGGACCGTCGTCGCCGCAACTCTGTTCCGAACCACCCACCGGTCAAGGCATCGAGCTGCGCCGTCATCTCGCGCAGATCCAGGTAGAGGGGGGCGGCGTCCAGGGCGTTGGTGGGCGGGCTCAGCAGCAGCTCCACCTGTAGTCTGCGTCGCGCGAAGTAGAGCTTGCCGACCAGCGTCTCGAGGTCGATCCGGTCCTCCGCGATCTGGTTCGCCAGCTTTTCGACGTCGAGCTCACGGGGGTCGAACACCAACCCCCGCAGGTCCCACCGGGCCGACATGTACCAGCGCCCGCCCACATCCTCGGTGCGAGAGGTGGTCGTCGCCGTGTCCAACACCCGCAGCTCCGTGTCCAGGTCCTCCGACGTGTTGAACCGGTCGCTCGTCCCCTCGTCGATCTGGTACCGGCCCTCCACTGCGTCGGGCACCAGGGCTCGCCAACGCACCCTCGACCGCATCGCCGCGACACGCCCGGTGCCGAGCCCGGCAAAGTCCACAGCCGCCAATTGGGTCAGCCGGGGTGAGGGCTCCCAATCGTAGGCGTGCAGTGCAGCGCGCAGCGTCTCTGCTTCATCGGGAACCGGCGCCGCCTGGAGGTGGAAGACCACAAAGAAAGCCAGCGCATAGCCCACGTCAACGAACATTGCGCCCTCCCGGCCACAGGCCCTCGGCCGCGTCAGGACCCCTCGCCCCTACCCCTGGCGCGTCCACGGCTTGTCGCGGCCCGACTCCCACAGAATGGCAGGCCCCGCGACCCAGTGCCCGGACGCGACCGGCACGAAGTGCCGCCAGCTCTGCAATCGGCGGCGGGTCGAGGTCCCACCTCAGGGACGCCACCGCCGTGACGTCCCGACGCAGGACCGGTGTCCTCGACGCCCGCTCAGGCCCGTAGACAGGCCGGGCCCACGCCGCGTCAAATCCAGGCCGCACCGCGTGCTCGGCACGCAGCTGAACCTGCGGTACCCACACGCTCCACCCGGCGCGGCGCTCCATCTCCTCCAGCGCCACCATGGTCACAGGGCAAACACCGGCCCTCGGCGGCGCGGCACAGCCTCCGAGCCCAGCCACCCACACCGCGCAACCCACCACACAGAACAGGTCCCACCGCACGACACACCTCCGCCACGGACCCGACCGCCGGGCCTGAAGAAGTTGTCGGGCGCACTGACCAAACGTTGCGTGTATTTTCGAAGTATTTTCCGCGTCGTCGAGTCGACGCCGTTCCTGACGGAACCTAAATCGTGCGGGCCAACCGAAACCCGACCGACGTCGAGCGCGAAATGCGCAGCACACGTCCCCTCGAGGCGACGCGGCATACCTTGGCGTCCTGGTTCCACGCACCCCCGCGAATGGAGCACACCTGCGCGTCGGGATGCACGGGTCGCTTGGCGTCCGGGAAGTCCGCGACCCACTCGCGCACACCCCCGGCCAGATCACGCACACCCCAGGGCGACTCGTCGTCCCGGAAGACACCCACGGGCTCGGGCTGGTGGTGCTCGGGGCGGGAGTGCATCATCTTGCAGAACGTGGCGTCAAAGTCGTTGCCCCAGGGGTAGACGCGGCCGTCCGTGCCGCGCGCCGCCTTCTCCCACTCGATCTCCGACGGCAAGCGGTACGGCACGTCGTCGCGCTGGCTGCGCCAGCGGATGTACGCCAGCGCGTCGTCGAAGCTGACGCCGATGATGGGAAGGTCCCACTCCGCGCCGCGCCCCTCCGGGTAGCGCTCGCGGGCCTTGCCCTCGATGACAATCTCGTCGGGAACGTACATGCGCAGGTCCGGATCGAACCGCACCAACAACCCGTCGGAGCCACGCGCGCGGGGCAATAGACGCTTGGCCTCCCGCGCGTCTGCGCGCCACATCTCGTTGACGAAATCCATGTACTGGCGAAACGTCACGGGGTAGCGCGCGATGACAAACGACTCCACAAATGGGCTCGTCCTCTCCACCGGGTCAAACGCCTCGTCGTCCCCACCCATCAGGAATTTCCCGGCCGGGACGTAGACGAAGCCCTCGCCGATTTGTTCGTCGGTGAGGAGGTCGACGACCACGTCCACCTGGCCACAGCGCTCGACGTTCATCGGGAGCCACAGTCTGCGGTATCCGTCCAATCGAATGGTCAGGCGGTAGCTTCCCATGGGGAGGTGGGCGCCCTGCAACGGCGTGTGGCCCAGGTAGCGCGCGCCTCCGGCGACCAGCCTCCGATCCCGGATCTCAAAGCGATCGACAAACACCTCGGCGCCGGCGGGAAAAGTCGCCAGTGTGAGCTCGCCGTCGCCCCGCAGCATGGGTGCGTAGGTGCCGTCGTCGTACTCCCGGATCAGCGCGTCAAAGTAGAACTGGTCCAGGATCTCGCCCTTCTCCTCCGCCATCTTGAAGCGCGACCAGTAGAGCTGGCTGATCCCCTGACGAGCGCGCTCCGCGGCGCCGCCATAGGCCATGGCCTCGGTGTACGCGGTGATGGCCTCCCCAAAAGCGCGGGCCATTCGGTGGCGCGCGGCGAGCACCTCATCCTGGAGCTGCCAGACGATGCGCTTCTGACCGACGGGTTGCCACGCCTCCACGGAGTCCGCCGCGTCCCGCGCCCGACGGGCGAGCGTGTGCTGCTCCGCCAGCGCTCCGAAGTAGGATTCACAGTGGAGGTCGCCCTCGTGACAACGGCGGTCGGCCTCCCGCGGGCGCAGCCCTTGCTGGTACGCCTCCACCGCGTCGTGCAGGGCGCGCGCGGACTCGTAGCGGTCGCGCTTCACGAAGGCCATGGCCTTGAGCGCGATGCTCTCGACCTCCTCGGAGATCTCGCGCCCCGGAGCCCGCCGACGCGGCGTCTGCGGAGGTCCCTCCACGACCTGCACCATCACGTCGAACGCGTTGTCCCCCAGAAAGGGCGGCTCGAGCGTGAGAATCTCGTAGAGGATGGCGCCCAGTGCGTACACGTCCGACTGCGCATCCACGTCGTCCAGCTCGCCGCGCGCCTGCTCCGGCGGCATGTACGCGGGCGTGCCCAGCGTCTGACCGGGCTCGTGCCCGTCGCCTCCCCGCAGGGAGAGGTCGGTCACCACGTCCTGTCCACGCACGCGCGCAAGGCCCCAGTCCATGACCAGGACCTCGCCAAAGTCGCCGACCATGATGTTGTCAGGCTTCAGATCGCGGTGGATTACTCCACGCACGTGCGAGAAATGAACGGCCTGGCAGACCTGCCTGAAGATGTTGAGCAGCCGCGCCAGCGAATAGTCCTCGTCAAGAACCACCTGGTCATCGCCGGACGCGTGAATCGCCTCGCGCAGAGAGTGCCTGCGGACCTCCTTCATCGTGTAGAAGAAGCGCCCGTCCTCGAGCACGCCAAGGTCGTAGATCGGCACGATGCCGGGGTGCTCGAGTTGGCCCGCGGTCTGCGCCTCGGCGATGAAGCGCTGCAGCGTCTTGGAGGCGTGCGGCGTCCCATCTTCCCGATGCTCGAGGATCTTCATCGCGACACGCCTACCGAGCTCCCGGTCAAACGCGCGAATCACCCGCCCACCGCCACCGCGGCCCAGCTCGCGCCCCGGGATGTAGCGCTCGCGCGCGCTCGCCTTGCGACGCGCGTGGTAGCTGCCGCTGGCCAGGGAGGAGGAGGGCAGGCGACGGCCGCCGTCTTCGTTGGAGTCCGGGTCGGCAATCTGCGAGTCGGTCACTGCCAGCGTGCCTGGGCTCGACGGCGAGTCCTCGCCAAGATCGTCCTCCGACGGTTGTCCCAATGTGCGCAGGACATCGGCCAGGCTCACGCCGTCGTCGCCATCGTCGGAGGGAGGCAGAATCACCTGCTCCAGGAATTCATGCGTGGAGCGGGTGATGATCGCAGCCCCTGCCAGACGACGCGCGCCCAGCGCGGAATCCTCCTGGCTGCTGAAGGCGTCCTGGGCCCCGCGCAGGTTGCGCTGCACGGACTCAAACGCCTGTACGCTCGCCTGCTGGTCCTCCGCGAGGAACCCGCGGTCCACCCAGAAGTCGTCGGGGACTTCGCCCCCGAGAGCGCCCAACTCAAGGAACGCGGCACAGAGCTGCTCCGTGTCGATCAGGCCGAGATCAAACGCGATCCGCCCCAGGGCAATGTGACGACTGTGGTCCACGGCGATCAGAGTATCCGCAGCGGCGCGCAACGCAACTACGCGGCCGGCGGCTCCGGCGGCTCGAACAAATGTTCGGACAGGTGCCGCGTGCGGAAGAGATCGACGATGTAATTCATCCGGTCTCGCAGGTCCGACCAATCGCGCGCCCGGCTTCCCCCGAGGTCATTCGGCGTGCGGTCCCAGCGGCGCATGAACGCCTGAAGGTCGGGGTCCTCCAGCTCGATCAACGTGTTTGGAAACTCTTTGCTGCCGGAAGCCGGGACATCCGCGCTGACACTGAGCTGCTCGTTACCAACATCAAAACTCAGCAGCAGCCGCGTCACATGCTCGCGCCAGGCCTCGGGCATTGCCGCCTCGATGTAGGGCTGAAGCCGGTGATGCTCGTGCAGGATGGCCTTCAGATTGCCCAGCAGGACCAGCTCGTGCTTGCCCTTGAGCGAAGGGGCGCGACGCGCCGCCGTCCAGTGCGTGAAGGCCTCGCTGAGCAGCTCCTGTCCGTCGGGTGGGGGGCCGGGCGCTACACCCACCAGAAACTGAGCGAGCCTGGCAGGGTCGGGGTTCTGGCCGAGGAAGGTCGCGATGTAGCGACCCGATTGCCGGCCGATGTCGTCCAGGACCATGCGGTTGCCCTGAAGAATCTGCCTGGCGCTGGTGTCGAGCAGATTGTCCACGTCGCGCCAGCCAGCCACGCCCGACTGCACGGCGGCCACGGCGGCGGTCACAATGCCCGGCGGCCACCACAGCGACTGGGCCACCCCTGCGGTAAACCCCAGCGCCCCACCCGCGAGCGCGGCCAACGGTCGGATGCCCGGTACGTCCTGCCGCTCGATGGTCGTGCGCGCCTTGCGTGAACCCCAAACCGCCCACGTGTGGAAGTTGGCGCCCGCGTCGTCACCCAGAACCGCCCTGAGGCCCAACGACAGCTCGTGGTGCATCCGGGTAATCAATGTGTTGGCCGTACCGCCGTCGGCGGTCTCGACCGCCGCGGAGATCTGCGTGTCCCACCACGCCTCGTCGCTCCAGAACTTCCGGTTGCGCGTCACTTGCCCTCCCTGCTGCCGCGGCACTCTACCTCCCCAGAGCAACAACAGCACCGCCATTTCAAAATCCATTCATGCGCAGACCGGGTCATGGGGTTGACGATCACGGCCACGACGAATATGGATTTGCCAAACGGCACGACAACGAGGACGAAACCATGGGCGTACGTGATATCGACACCCAGAACCTGACGGTTACCGGTGCGCACGAGAAGGAAGGCGGCGCGCCGCACGTCCAGGTCGAAGAGGATGTACTGATTGTGGTCACCCAGCTGTTTGGTCCGAGCGGACACAACCTGGTGGGGTACACGGACGCGGCCTTCGACGGTTTTCCGGCGTTCTCGCTGCTCGTCAAAGCGCAGGGTCGCGAAGACCTGGTGCACCTGAGCCCATTCCACGGGGACCGGCGCAAACTGGGCTTCACCGACATCCCGCCCGGTACCAAATGCCAGCTGTGCTGCCCGGCTACCGGCGAGCCGCTGCCCCATCTGGGCAAGGTGGAGGAGAGCGCGGCCGCCGACTACTTCGCGCTGTACCTCACCGAGGACCTCAGCCGCGGCGATTACGTGGCCATCAGCGATGTCTGGGACGACTACCACTCCCGGATCGTCGACAACCACGAGCTCGTCTCCTACTACCACGTCGATGAGTGAGACTCCGGCGCCGGACGCCGCCCCTGCGGACCCGGCTCTGGACGACGTCACCGCCTCCCCGAAAGACCGCAAGAAACTCTGGCTGCGCGTCGGCGCCCTCGTGGCGTTCCTGGCGGGCACGTACCTGATCGCGTGGGCGACGGGCGCGCAGGAGTACTTCACCCTGGAGAAGGTCCGTCACCTGGTCGAGGTGTGCGGCTGGGGCGGCTGGCTCGCCTTTCTCGGCATCTTCTGCGTCGGCGAGCTCATCCACATCCCGGGCATGGTCTTCGTCGCGGCGGGAATTCTCGCGTTCGGGAAAGTGCTCGGCGGGCCGCTCAGTTTTGTAGGGGCCGTGCTATCTGTCAGCGTCAGCTTTGTGGTCGTGCGGGCCGTGGGAGGAAAGCCGCTCACACAATTGCCCTGGGCGTTCGCGCGCAAGGTGATGTCCCGGCTGGAAGACCGCCCCATCCGAACCGTCTTCGTCTTGCGCCTGCTCTTCTTCATGGCGCCGCCGCTCAACTACGCGCTGGCTCTGTCCGGTGTGAAGTTCCGCGACTACTTCATCGGCTCAGCCCTCGGCCTGATCGCGCCCATGATCGTGATGGTCCTGGCCTTTGACTGGGTCATCGGCTGGCTCACGGGCTGAGTCACATTCCACGCCCACCGACGCTCACAGCCGCTACTTGTGACGCTCTCTTTGCCTCGGTAGGATCTCCGCCTAATCCCACACCGCGCCAAGGGGTGCGCTGCCACCAGTGTCAATGAAAAGTAGAGCGATGAGTGCCGGCCTGCTGGGGGCCCTCTTGACCAGCGCAGTCATGCTCACCGCATGCACGAGCCCCAAACCCGCTGTCAGTACGCCTGACCCGAGCGATACAGGGGCGGCCGACGCCGATGATGCCGGGGATGGCGCGGCGGAGCTGGACGTTGGGGGATCCGACACGGGCGACGCGGTAGACACGGGCGACACGGCGGACGCAGACACGGGCGACACGGCAGACGCAGACGCGGGCGACGCGGCAGACGCAGACACGGGCGACGCTGCCGACGCGGACACCAGCGATACCGAAGACGCCGACGGCGACGATACCGACACCGGGCATCCCGAGCAGGTCTGCGTTCCTGGCGAGAGACTTGGTTGCGTCGACGGCGCCACGCCCGCGTACCGAATCTGCACAGACGACGGGTTGCGTGCCTTGGAGGTGCTGTGCCCGGCGGAGTCGTTCTGTTCAGAGGGGCAATGCATGCCGTGGGTCTGCCCCCCAGGAACACGAAGCTGCAGCGATGAGACGACGCCCACCGTCTGCAACGAAGCGGGAACGAGCTTCATCGATGAGCCCCCCTGTGCGGATTCCGACCGATGCCGGGGCGGCAACTGTGTCACGCCGTTGTGCACCCCGGGGGAGCGGGTGTGTTCCGAGGAAGGGACGCCCACAGTCTGCAATGGCACGGGTTCAGCATTTGAAGACCTGGAGGCCTGCGCCGACGGCCAACACTGTGCAGACGGCGACTGCGCGGATCCGATCTGCGTGCCCGAAGAACGCGGGTGCCTGGACGACCAAACGCCCACCGTCTGCAACAGTGACGGCAGCGCTCTGGAGCAGCAGGCCCCGTGTTCGGAGACCGAACGATGCGTGCGGGGCGACTGCTTGATTCAGGTCTGCACACCGGGCGAGCAAAGCTGCGACGACGAGGCGACACCGGCGCTTTGTAACGAAGACGGAACCGAGCTGGTGCCACAACCGGCCTGCCCGCGCGGCCGCGCTTGTTTCGAAGGCGCGTGCCTGACTCCGTGCGAGCGCGCTGAGCGAGACGGCGGCTACCTGGGATGTGAGTTCTGGCCGGTCGAGCTGGACAACCATCTGCTTCTCGTTGAGGGCGAGTCCACGCCCGAAGCGCCTTTTGGCGTCCTCCTCGCCAACCCCGGCGCCGAACATGTGCGAATCTCCGTGTTTGCACCTGGCGGCGCCGCTCTCGAGGCGATCCCTGAGGTTGTCGTGGAAGACCCCTTCGGACAAGGCGGCGAGGTGCCTGTGTACACCGAGGTGATCGGGGCCGATGCACAGCGCGTAGGCGAGCCCCTCACAGGCCCGCTGGACCTGATCTTGGTTCCGCCCGGCGGCTACCTGCAGGTCCTGTTCCCGCGCAACCAGCCGCCGCCGCTCGTGACCTCCCTTGGACCTTGGGCATGGCGCGTGGTCTCCAACCGCCCGATCGTCGCACAGCAGCTCAACCCGATCTGCTGCAACTTCAGCTTTACCGCGGACGCGACGCTCTTGTTGCCCCGCGGCGCGCTCGGGAGGCAATACCGGGCGCTGGTATCCCCTACCTGGAGGGCGTCACCGCGCCGTTCCTTGCCGGCCACGTTGACCGTCGTCGCAGTCGATGACGAGACCGCGGTCACGATAGAACTCGGGCCCCGCACGCTGCGCCCCGTCGACAACGAGATCCAGCGGCTCGAAGGTCAGCCGGACGACAACGGCAGAATCGAACTGGTCATGCAGGCGGGGGAGGTGCTGAATCTCGAGGGCGGCCCGGAGCTGCCGGAGGTCGACCTGAGCGGTGTACACATCACCGCCAGCAATCCCATCGCGGTGTTTGGCGGCAATGTGTGCAGCAACGTGCCCGCAGCCTCGCCCGCGTGCGATCACATGGAACATCAACTGCCCGCCGTACAGTCCTGGGGCAGGCAATACGTCGCCGCGCCCGTGATTCGGCGAGGCGAGGCCATAGACGAGGCGACGTACTGGATTCTGGTGGCGCAAACCGACGGGACCGAGATTGTCTTCACGGAGTCCACCTTGGACGACATCGCGCATGCCGGACCCGCAAGTCCGGGCACACGCAGCTGCGAGGACTTCCTGGTCGGTCCCGAAACAATCGCCCTGAACGCTGGCCAGGCTTGCGGCTTTGCCAGCAGGGTCGCCTTTGAACTCACGGCAAACGAGCCGTTCGGCGTGGGAGGATTCATCAGCGGTCAGGGCTCTACGGGGCTGGATCTCTTCGGCGAACACGCGGGGGACCCGGCATTTTTCATGGTCACGCCGACCTCGCAGTACCAGACACATCACGTATTCGTCAGCCCCTCCAGCTACCTTCTCCACTACGTGACGGTCGTCATGCCCCTCGGGACCGAACTCCTGGTCGACGGCGTGACGATCGATCCATTCGAACACGGCGCTGACATGGTCACGGGACTGGAGGCGCTGCGTGTTCACATAGCCCTCGGCGATGGATTCCACTCGCTCGCAGCCGATGCGCCCGTTGGCATTGTCGTCTACGGCTTCGACGACTACGTCGGTTATGCGTTTGGAGGAGGGCCGCGGCTCACGCCCCGCTGACGCAGGGGGTTGACCCTGTATATACGGTGTTTACTTCACCCCCCGCACCCTGCTAGTACATCGCGGGATGCGCCTGCCCAGTGGGGGCAGGAAGGGCACAGGAGGAACACCATGGTTTCCAACCGACACATCCTGCGGCAGGGCTCGGCGCTCGGGGCGCTCGGACGCACGGCGCTCCAGGCGGCGATGCAGAAGGTCCAAGGGGTCCCCAAGACGGCGCCGCCGCTGCCAGGTCCGGAGCTCACGAGCGTGGTCGCGCCCCGCCCGCGCGACCTGGTGGACGCGTACCTTCGCAATGTGGGTGGGAACCCCAAGGCCTACGCTGGACGGCTGCCCGGACACATGTTCCCGCAATGGGGCTTTGGCCCGGCGGCGCGCACGCTGGACGGCATCCCGTACGCGCTGATGAGCGTGGTGAACGGAGGCTGCCGACTCGAGGTCCGCGGCGAGCTGCCCGACGACGTGCCACTGACGGTCACAGCCCAGCTGATGGACATCGAGGACGACGGGCGAAAGGCGATCCTCCGGCAACGGGTGGTCACCGGCGTAGAGGGAAACCCGGAGATCATCGTCGCCCACATGGACCCCATTGTGATCTATGGCAAGCGCGACAAGTCACAGCCCCGGCCCAAGAAGGTGATGCCCACCGTTCCTCAGGACGCCCACGAGCTGGCCCGGTGGCGAATCTCGCGGAGCGCCGGCCTCGATTTCGCCAGGCTCACCGGCGACTTCAACCCCATCCACTGGGTGCCGTCCTACGCGCGGATGAACGGGTTCAAGAGCACAATCCTCCACGGGTTTGGGACCATGGCCCGCGCCATCGAAGGGTTGCACAAGGCGCAGTTCGCCGGAGCGACGCCGGTGCGCGGTTTTGACTGCCGTTTCACCCGCCCGCTGACCCTGCCCGCCGACGTGGGGCTCTACGTTCGACAGACCGATGCGCTGCGCGAGGTCTGGGTCGGAAACGCCCTCGGCGGCGAGTGTTTCATGTCCGGCACCTACACCCTCGAAGGTGAATCATGAGCGATGTCCTTCTGGAGCTCGGCCGCCGCCCCGGCGCCCGCAAGCTCGTGTCCTCTCTTGGCCTCCCCATCCCGATGCCGGTGGACCTGGCCCGTGCGAAAACGGGGCGGACCGAGCGTCCGCTGGCGGGAAAATCCGTCGCCGCTGCGCTTGGCGGCGGAGCCGTGGGCACCGCGATCGCCAACATCGTAGCGCAAGCCGGCGCCACCTCCTGGGTCCTCGGCGCGGCCGCTGCCGCGCAGAAGGCCGGCGAGGCGTGGGGCGCACCGCCGAAGACGCTGGACATCGACGCCATCGCTGCGGACGTGCGGTTCCACGGGTTGGTCTTTGATGCGTCAGAGCTCACCGAGCCGGCGCAACTCGAGCAACTCTACGCCTTCTACCACGGCGTGGTGCGCAAGATAGGCAAAGGCGGGCGCGCCGTGATCGTGGGCCGCGATCCACGGGGCCTGCCACCCGCCGCGGCGGCGACACAGGCGGCCCTCGATGGCTTTGCGCGGAGCCTCGCCAAGGAGGTGGGGCGCAAGGCCGCCACCGCCAACCTGGTCTACGTCGCCGACGGCGCGGAGGCCCGGCTCGCCGGGGCGCTTCGGTTCTTCCTGACCACGCGTTCGGCCTATGTGTCCGGACAGCCGCTGTTCGTCAGCAACGATGTGTCCGGGGATGCGCCCAGCAGCTGGGTTCGGCCGCTGGATGGCCAGGTGGTGCTCGTGACCGGCGCCGCCCGCGGCATTGGCGCCGCGACTGCGATGGCGCTGGCGCAGGAGGGGGCCCGCGTCATGGTCCTGGACCGCCCCGAGGACCAGGCCGCGGCCGCGGAACTGGCGCGCAAGATCGACGGTGTCGCCGTCGGCGTCGACATCACCGCGGCGGACGCAGCGGAGCAGATCCTCGCCGCCGCGCCGGGACCCATCACTGTCGTCGTTCACAACGCGGGCATCACCCGCGACCGCACGCTGGGCAAGATGGACGCGGCGCGCTGGAACAGCGTGATTGACGTGAACCTCGGCGCTGTCGCGCGGATCACGCAGACTCTGCTGGACAAGGACGCCCTGGCACCCGGCGCGCGTCTCGTTTGCTTGAGCTCCATCAGCGGCATCGCCGGCAACGCGGGGCAGACCAACTACGGCGCCGCGAAGTCCGGGGTCATTGGATTCGTCACCGCATCCGCACCGCTGCTGGCGGCGCGCGGCATCGCCATCAACGCCATCGCGCCCGGTTTCATCGAGACCCGGATGACAGACGCCATGCCGGCGGCCATCCGCGAGGTCGCCAGGCGCATGAACAACCTCGGCCAGGGCGGACAGCCCGAGGATGTGGCCCAGGCCATCACCTTCCTGGCGTCACCGGGCGCCATTGGAATCACAGGACAGGTGCTCCGCGTATGCGGCGGCGCGCTGGTAGGACGGTAGGAGACACCATGGCTACTCGTAAGAAAAAGGTCGCTCGTCGCGCCGTCATCGTCGCCGGTCGTCGCACCCCGTTCGTGCGCGCATTTGGCCCCCTGATGAAGGTGGACACCATCGGCCTGGGGACCGCCGCAACCAAAGGCCTGATCGGGGCGATGAACATCGCCCACCGCGACATCGATGGGATCGTATGGGGCGGCGTCATCCTGCCGGGAACCAGCCCCAACGTCGGGCGCGAGATCGCGTTGGACCTGGGGATGCCGGCGTGTGAGGCCATGACCGTCTCGCGCGCCTGCGCATCTGGGCTGCAGGCCATCACCCTGGCCGCAGCAGCGATCGAGCGCGGCGACGCCGACGTGATGATCGCCGGCGGCTCGGACTCCACGAGCAACGCGGAGGTAAAACTGCCCCAGAAGTGGGTGCACGCGCTGGCCCCGCTGGCGTTTGGCAAGGCCACGGCCGCCGATGTGCTCGGCGTCCTGAGCCAGCTGACCCCACTGACGGACCTCATCCCCAAGCGCCCCGAGATCGCCGAGCGCAGCACCGGGCAACTGATGGGCGAGGCCGCAGAAGAGATGGCGGCGCGCAACGAGATCTCCCGCGAAGCGCAGGACGAGTTCACAGAGCGCTCCCACCACCGCGCCGCGGCCGCCATCGCGTCGGGCCGCTTTGACGCGGAGATCGTCCCCGTGCAGGGCGACGGCGGAAAGTGGGTGCACACCGACGGCATCGTCCGCGCCGACACGTCGCTTGAGAAGCTGGCCCGCCTGCGGCCGGTCTTTGCCAAGAACGGCACATTGACCGCGGGCAACTCCAGCGCCCTGACCGACGGTGGCGCTGCGGTTCTCCTGATGGAGGAACAGAAGGCGCGGGCGCTGGGCTACACGCCGCTGGCCGCGTTCAAGTCGTGGTCGTACGTGGGCGTGGACCCCGCCGACCAGCTGCTGATGGGGCCCGCCATCGCCATGCCGCGCGCCCTTGAGCGGGCGGGAATGAAGCTGTCCGACATCGACATCGTCGACATCCACGAGGCCTTCGCCGCGCAGGTGCTGTCCGTACTCAAAATGCTCGGCAGCGACGCGTTCGCCACCCAACGCCTGGGCTGGGACGCGGCGGTGGGGACCATCGATCCAGAGCGCCTCAACGTGCACGGCGGCTCCCTGGCGCTGGGCCACCCCTTCGCGGCCACCGGGGCGCGCATGGTGACAACGGTGGCCCGAGAGCTGGCGCTGTCCGACAAGAAGACCGCCCTGCTCGGCATCTGCGCCGCCGGCGGGTTGGGCGCAGCCGCCGTGCTGGAGCGCGTGTGACCGAACCAAGACGACGGGAACAGCGCCAATCCCAGGCGCTCACCATGTTTGGCACGGGGACGCGGGGCAAGATCCTGCGGGGCACGGCTCTGGCGGCCTCGCGGCTTGGCGTTCAGAACATCACGGTGCAGGCGATCCTGGACGCCGCCGGCGTGTCGCGGCGTACGTTCTACAAATTCTTCCGCGACACGGAAGACGCCCTCGACGCACTGTTCGAGGTCTCCACGCAGATGCTGGCCGGCACCATCCAGATGGCGGTCGCAGGCGAGTCGGAGCCCATCGCCAAGATCGAGGCCGCGGTGGACGCGTACCTGGAGCTTCAACAGGTGGGGGGGCGGCTCATCATGGAGCTGCAGGCCGAGTCCATCCGGCCCGACTCGCAGCTGGCACCCCGGCGCGACAAGCTCCTGGCCATGTTCTCCGACCTCATCGGCAGCAACGTGACGGAGGCGCTCGGCCGCCCCATTGATCCTCTGGTGAGCCTGGCGGCTTTGCTGTGCATGGAGGGCCTCATTCTGCGCGTACAACGCGAGGGCCCCCTCACCGACGCCATGCGCGCCCGCGTCCGTGCGGTCTATCTCGCCATGCTCATGCGCAGCCTCGGTGTGCCAGGGGCCGAGAATTTCGACCTCCCGCCGCCCCCGACTTGATCCCGGGGTACACACTGTGTATACACCCCGTCAGACGACAGAGGGTGACCCATGAAAACCACAGTGTTAGGTGAGGGCGTCAAGCTCCTCAACAAGGTCGCTGGTGCCGAGTTCATCGAGAGGCTCGGCCTACGCAACGCCACCAACCAGGTGATACACGATGGTGCCGCGGTAGGCTTCAAGGTGGCCCAGGAGGCCATCAAGGCGGCGGCACCCCTGGCCAAACTCGCCGCCCCAGCCCGGCTGGAAGGCAAGTCCGCCCCGTCGTATTTCGACCTGCGTCTGACCGAAGAGCAGGAGATGGTGCGGGACTCCGTCCAGCGCTTCGCGCAGAACGTCCTGCGCCCCGCCGCCCGCGAGGCGGACGAGGCCTGCGCGCCACCTGTTGCGGTCCTCCAGGCAGCGCATGAGGAGCTGGGGCTGTTCTTCATGGCCGTCCCCGAGGAGCTCGGCGGCGCCGGTGTCGAGCGCTCACCCGTCTCCACCGCCCTCGTACTGGAAGACTTGAGTTACGGCGACATGGGGCTGGCGGTGGCCATCGCCGCGCCGCTCGGTGTCATCGCCGCCCTGACCGACTACGGCACCGCCGAACAGCAGGCCACATGGTTGCCCCGGTTCGCCGGGGAGACCTTTGTGCCTGCCGCGCTGGCGGTACTGGAGGCGCGGCCCCTCTTCGACCCCTACACGCTCAAATGCCGCGCTCTGCCAAAGAACGGGGGATACACTCTGTATGGCAGGAAGACGCTCGTGCCGCTCGCGACCACGGCCGAGTTCTTTGTGGTCGCCGCGGACCTCATGGGCGCGGGGCCGCAATTGTTCCTCGTCCCCAGTGATGCAAAGGGGCTGACCATCGAAGCCCAGCGCACCATGGGACTCCGCTCCGCCGGCGTCGGAAACCTCGTGCTGGACGGGGTACACCTGCCCTTCGAGGGCCTGTTGGGCGAGAAGAAAACGGACTTTGACTACGGTGCCGCTGTGAGCCGCAGCCGGATCGGCTGGGGCGCATTGTCCGTCGGGACCGGTCGCGCCGTGCTGGACTACGTCAAGACGTATTGCAACGAGCGCACAGCGTTCGGGCAGCCCATCACAAACCGCCAGTCCGTGGCCTTCCTGATCGCCGACATCGCGCTGGAGCTCGAGGGCGTCCGCCTGGTCGTCTGGCGAGCTGCCAGCCGCGCGGAATATGGAAAGACCTTCGAGCGCGAGGCCGCGCTGGCGCGGCTTCTGTCCGCCAAGAAGGGAATGAAGATCGGCACCGACGGTGTGCAGCTGCTCGGTGGCCACGGGTTCGTCAAAGACCACCCGGTCGAGCTCTGGTACCGCCACCTGCGCGCCATCGGTCTGTCCGAAGGCGTCGCGTACGTGTGAGGCAGACAAGATGATTCATCTCGAGACTCCCAGGAAGATGCGCCCGCTCGTGCAGCAAGCAAACGAGCTGGCGCAGCACATCTTCCGCCCCATCTCCCGCAAATACGACCTGGCCGAGCACGCCTACCCGAAGGAACTCGACATGCTCGCCGCCCTCGTAGACGGCATGAACGAATCGGGCGGCACCTCCGCCGGCGCGGGCAAGGTCAGCAACGACGACGACAAGCGAGACGCGGCAAAGGTCCGAAACGGCAGTAATATGGCCACCGTGCTGGGCCTGACCGAGCTGTGCTGGGGCGACGTGGGCCTGGCGCTGAGCATCCCGCGTCAGGGCCTGGGCAACTCGGCGATCGCGGCGGTCGCGACCGCGGAGCAGAAGGAGCGCTTCGCCGGCACCTGGGCCGCCATGGCCATCACGGAGCCGAGCGCAGGCTCAGACTCCGCCGGCATCTCCACCACCGCGCGCCTGGACGGCGACGAGTGGGTGATCAACGGCGAGAAGATCTTTGTCACCGCGGGCGAGCGCTGCGATTCGGTCGTGGTGTGGGCGACGCTGGACAAGGACAAGGGCCGCGCCGCGATAAAGAGCTTCATCGTGCCCAAGGGCACGCCGGGCTGCGAGGTCGTGCGGCTGGACCACAAGCTCGGCATCCGCTCGTCGGACACCGCCACCATCGTCTTCCAGGACTGCCGCATCCCCAAGGCCAACATCCTCGGCAACCCAGAGATCCAAACCAAGAAGGGCTTCGCGGGGGTCATGCAGACCTTCGACAACACTCGCCCCGTCGTCGCCGCCATGGCCATCGGCGTCGCCCGCGCCGCCCTGGAGCGCACGACGCAGCTGCTGCGCGCCGAGGGCGTAAAGGTCGACTACCGAGGCGGCGCCCTGGCCCAATCCGCGGCCCAGGCATCCCTGCTGGAGATGGAAGCCGAGCTCGAGTCCGCAACCCTGATGACCCTCAAGGCCGCCTGGATGGCCGACAACGGCATCCCCAATTCCATGGAAGCCTCCATGGCCAAAGCCAAGGCAGGCCGCGTGGCGAACGACATCACTCTGCGCTGCGTGGAGCTGTGCGGCGCTGTCGGCTACGACGAGATCGAGCTCATCGAAAAGTGGGCCCGCGACTCGAAGATCCTCGACATCTTCGAGGGCACGCAGCAAATCCAGATGCTGGTCGTCGCCCGCCGCCTGCTCGGCAAGTCCTCCAAGGATCTGCGCTGACCGTCACTGACCGGGTCGAGTCACGGGTTCTCTCTTGAGATGTCAGCCCTCCGAGGGGGTGGTCCCGCTGGGCGAAAGGCCACCAAGTCTGGAGCGGTACCCAAGTAGGTACCCAAGTACTGGGCCGGCTCCCGACCGGAACTGATGAAGCAGACCCGACGAACGTACCCAAGTTCGGGGCAGAGGCGCGCGCTCGGGTGGCCCCCGACCTCACCAAGCCCCTCCGCCCCTCCTTCTCAATCTGCTACGATCTTGGTGTCCCGGCCCAAGGAACGGACCGGCCATCATCAGGGAGGACCGATCATGAAATGGCTCACCAGAGAGCAGTTGTGCGCCGAGGCGGGATTCTCGCAGGCGACGATGTACCGCCGGATCGCAAAGGGGGAAATTGCCGTCTGGAAAACTGCGGCAGGCAAGTTGTACCGGCGGGACAATCGCGATGTCCGTGAAGTGAGAGTGCAAGAGGGAAAAGAGACGGTCCCGCCCCTGACCGACGCTGTTCTCATCCCTGAGAAAAACCGAACAAATCTGCTCGAAGACACCGACGATGAAACTTCCCCCGAGATCCCCGTCGTAGAACACGAAGAACCGGTTCAAAAAAAGACCGATCTGACGTTGCCGGCTGCTATCGCGCTCGCCGGCGTCGGCACCTTCGCAGTGGTCCGGTACGCATCGGGGAAGGGCGTGGTGCCGTCCGTGGACGAAGCCGTGCAGGCGTTGGCCGACCTCATCAAGCCGCGCCCCAGGAAACGACGCCGGCGACGCCCGCGCAGTTCCGTTCCGGCCTCGGTGCCGGTGGCATCAAAGGTGACCGCGAAGTGACGCATCTCGCTCGGCGATGACGCCAACGACCATCGTGGGGGCGGGCTTGACCCGAGCGGGCAACCTCTCGCCATTTGGAGTGACTTCGCGGGGACATGCGCCTGATCCAGGCGAACCCACCTGCTCGGGCCACAATTGACAAGAAGCCTCAGCAAGATCCAGGCATTGGAAGCCGCAGCGGACACCGAGCAGGCGCACCAACTTGGAGTGCGTGTCGTCTGGGCACGGTGGTGCGCCCGACGTGTGGCCCACCTGTGGAATCCGCCGCAACTTGCGATGACGTGGCTGGACCAGGGCGGGGACGAATTGCGCCGCACCGCCGAGACCGCCGCTCGCCAAGCCACGGAGCATCAGGAAGATGACACCATCACCGGACCGGAGCTTGTGCCCTGGTGGATTGTCGCTGGCGCGGCGGAAGCGACGATCAATGCCGTGGAGGTCGATGCTCTGGTATCGAGGTGGCACGCGACCACGAAGCGCCACAGGCACGGGCCGCGCAACCGCGACAGGGCCGAGGCGGCAGAAAGGGCGGAAGCGACAGCGGCGATGAACGCTGTCGAGGCCGCCGCCAGCTATGCGGGGTTCGCGTTCATGGAGGCGGCAAAGGCCGCCTGGACGACGGCGAGAGTCCCGGTCAAGGGCGGGCGTGGAAAGGCTGCGCGGTCCGTATGGGAACAGACCCGCGAGACGACCGACCAGGAACAGCGTGAGGCGAGGGTTCGGATAGACCGCATCGCAGCGGCTCTGATTGCGGCGCCCACAGGGTCGGGGGCTCGCCTCACCGTGGTCCGCGATCTCGCCTACGGCACCGACCCCTGGATGGTCCGCGAGGTCTGGCGGGAGCTTCGCCTTCCCGACTTCGACCTGGCTGGTCGATACCTCCAACCTCTGATCGACACAGATTGAGAGGAAGTCGGTGCGGACCGGGAAGTGGGAGGGTCACAGCAACAAGACGACGAGTACAACGGCCAGTGTCCCGACGCCCCCCCAGATCCACGCGCTCGTACTCTTTGGCGGCACAACGATGGGGACCGTCACGACCTGGTCAGCAGTGACGTCGACCTCTATTTTTTGATCCAGCGGGCTTTCGTACTCCGTGGAGTCCGCGATCACGCGAATCGACGCCTTGCCGGCTGGCACGTCGCTGATCTCGACGCGTCCGGTGAACTTCGACTCGGTCACGGCACGGTCGTTCACGGTTACCGTCACGCCCCTTGCTGGTTGACTGAACATCAGGACGACGGTGCCGGCAGGCTGGCCAGATAGGGTGTTGTCCACCCGTGTGTGAATGTTGCTCGCGCACCCAGCCGTGAGGGCGATGCACGCGATGGTCGCCATTACCAAGGATGGTCGCAACGTGCCTCCCAGTCGTGGCCCGTGATTGCGCTTCAAGTCGTCGCACGCGCTGCTCGTCATCGCTGCCCCCTTTTGTGTGGTGCGGTAGGAAAAACGGAGGCTGACGCACCCATGCGACACGTCGCGTCGCACTGGTGACATAGGTAGCGATGCCTGGGGTGGACAAAGGGACTCCGCTACACCATGGTGACAGTATGATGTACACGGAAAACCTTAAATTCATAGATAAGCTAGGAATAGAGCAGGTGTGCGAGGGTATCCTATACGTTGACGAAGAGGGCCGTACCTGGACGATTGCCATCGAGCTTCAACCTTACGGTTGGGAGACTCGGTACTGGGTGTTTGACCCGAACTGGGTGTATGGCCCGGAGTGCGACCCGCCCCTTACCGACGGTCACGGTGCCGACCGAGCGCGTGCGCTGGCAAATGCACGAAGACTGATTCAACGCCGGGTGCAATGGCAGAAGGACTGCCCGCGCTGCGAGTACTGGTAGCTGCTCGATAGAAGGACGGGAGCGTCAGTCCGCTACGCGTGTGCACGCTCGCGCCTGCCGTACTTGGGACCTGACGCCAGCAAGCCCGCCACGGCTCGTGGATGATGCGTTTTTCTTTTCGGCGGGGCGGTTTTACTTTCCCCAAAAATTATCATCCTCCAGCCGGATTAGGGCACTTATCACCGGTTCGGAGCTTGTGATAATTCTGCCCTTGGCGGCGGCGCGGAAAGATTTCTTCGGACCGAAAACACGGTTCAAAAAGGCGTGCCTGCGCCCGTGGGTGCTTCCTTCCCTTTGCGGACCGTGTCTGGCACGCTTACTCACAAACCACACCCGGTTGCCCATGCGCGTGAAACTCCACCGCCTTGCCGTACTCGCCGCGTCCCTTGTGCTCGTGGCAACCATGCTGTCCTGCGCCCGTGGCCACGAGCCATGCGCGGCCCCCTCCGACTGTGCCGCCGACAACGTCTGTGCCGCAGGCGAGTGTCAGCCGGGTACGTGCCGACTCGACACAGACTGCCCGATGAGCTTCGTCTGCTCCGCAGGTACATGTCGGCGTTCGGTGACCGACGGCGCGACCGTTTGTACCAGCGACGACGAGTGCGCCGAAACTGAGGTCTGTCGGCAGGGCTATTGCCTCGACGCCGACCTGTGCGGTGTGGAACAACGCCCGTGTGATCCCACCGGTCCCGACCAGGACGGTGATGGTGTCCTTGACGACGCCGACAACTGCC
>CALBXO010000741.1 GCA_937890335.1 uncultured Pseudomonadota bacterium
TTCACCGCAGGCGCCGAGGGTGCCGGAGGCCCCTCCTGCGGCAACGTGGGCCTGAACGGCTACCGCGCCGACACGCGCAGCGTGACGGTCACGACCCGCTAACCCGGGCGCTCGCCAGACAGGCTGAGCGCGCCATCGGGGACTGCCGGGCATGCCACCCAGCAGGCAGGCCATCGGGAACCGCCGGGCATGCCACCCAGCAGGCAGACTACCGGGGACCGCCGGGCATGCCACCCAGCAAGCAGGCTATCGGGGACCGCCAGGCATGCCACCGGGACGGCCGGGCATGCTGCCCGGCGCTCCGCCAGGGCCGCCGGGGCCGCCAGGGGGCCCCGGAGGACGGCCGGCGCCCTTGGGCTGGGGCGGGAGTGTCTTGCGCACGGACAGCTTCTCAAGTTCGGCTTGCATGGCAGCCTTGAGCCCGGCGTCCGCCTCGTGCTTCTGGGCGATCCACAGCAGAGCGCCAATGTTGCCGGCGTGGTTCGACGCCACGTAGAAGTACGGGTTCTCGCCCGGGTTGGGCTCGACGAGCTTCCCACCGCCCGCCTTCAACAGCAGCTTGTACTGCCGCATCATGTACTCGAACGCAGCTTTGCGCTCCGGTAGCTCGGCCGCGTGCATGAACACGAACAGGCCCTGCGCGGTGAAACCCATCAGGGACGACGCGCCGCGCGCGTTGTTGCTGAATGTGGACAGCTTCTCATTGTCCGCCGGGTCCGGCTGCTGGCCGGGCTTGAGCGCGCCGATGATGCCGTGCAGCTTCGCCAGGTTCTCACGCGTGATGTTATGGCCAAGCTCGAACGCGCTGATGAGCGTCGCGTAGGCCTCGTCGTACTTTTTCTCGCTGACCAGACCCGGAAGCGTCACCGACAGAATCTCCAGCATCTTCTGGAACTCCAGCGTGAGCAGGTGCGGGTCCGAACCGGATTTCATCTCCTTGACGGCCAGGGCCACGTCGTTCTTGAGCGAGACCATGTCGGGCCGGCCGCCCTTGGGGTACATGTCGTCAAGATCCTTGAACCCAAGCTTCTTGTTCCAATCGTCGGGGACCGGGTCCCCATTGTCCGCACCGCCAGCGACCAGATTGTCCGGTGCCTTGGGGGGCGTAGGCGCGGCGGCCGACCCGGCGGCGGGAGCAGCCTTGGACGCCGGCGCCGCCACCGGCACTTCGGGCGTTTTGTCCGTCGGGGTCGCAGGGGGCGTGGCCACCGGGGTACCCACCGTGGCCGGGTCCGGAATGTTCGTGACCGGTGGCGGCTCGGCACTCTCGCAGCCAACCAGCGCCAGCAGGGATATCAGGAGGATCGTCTGTCTCATTCTCGTCCGTAGACCTCGTCGTAGTCGTCCAGCGAGGCTTGGACCACGCGGCGCGCGTGGTCGAGCCCATAGACCGATTCAATGGTGGCGGCAGACTCGCGGCCGGGCACCAGTTTGTACGTTGTAAAATAGTGCCGCAGCCGCTCGACCAGAATGGAGGGGATGGCGGTGATGTCCGCCGCCTGGCCCCAGATATGGTCGCCCTTGAGCACGGCGATGATCTTGTCGTCGGCCTCGCCGTTGTCCACCATCTGGAGCCCACCGACGATGCGCGCCTTCACCACGATCTCAGCCCGATCGATGGGCCGCTCGCTGAGGACACAGATGTCGAGCGGGTCGCTGTCGCCACCGCTGCTGGTGGGACTCAGGGCCCCAACACGCGCCCCGCAAAACGTCTGCGGAATGAAGCCGTACAGCGTGGGTGGCTGGGAGGAGGAGCGCGCGGGCCGGTCCACCCTGAGGTAGCCAGTTGCCTTGTCGATCTCGTATTTGACGGAGTCGAACGGCGTCATCTCGATGTAGACATCCACCACCTCGGGCGCGTCCTCGCCCGGCGACAGCCCGTGCCAGGGGTGAGGACGCCAGCGGTAGAATGCCTTGGGAAATACCATCAATGCGCCTCGTCCCAGTTGTTCCCGACCCCAATGTCCACCACGAGCGGAACCTCGAGCGGGACCAGATTCTCCATGGCGTCGCGGATGATCTCGCACGCCGCCGCCACTTCGCCCTCGGGTGCTTCAAACACGAGCTCGTCGTGAATCTGAAGGCACATCTTCGTCGTCATCTTCCGCTCGCGGAACCGCCGGGGAATCTCCAGCATCACGAGCTTGCAGATGTCCGCTGCGCCGCCCTGGATGGGCGTGTTCGCCGCCACCCGCTCCCCGTACCCGCGCGTCATCGGGTTCTTGGAGTACAGCTCCGGGATCATCCGGCGCCGCCCGAGCAGCGTGTGGGTGTACCCGCTCTCGCGCGAATTGGCGATGGTTTGATCCAGCCACGCGCGCACGTGCGCGTACGCGGCGAAGTACTGGTCGATGTACGCCTTGGCCTGCTTGCGCGGGATTCCGAGCGTCTGCCCCAGGGCGGTGGCCCCCTGTCCGTAGATGGTGGCGAAATTGACGAGCTTGCCCACCTTGCGCATGTCGCCGGTCACCTCGTCCACACCGGTGCCGAAGATCTCGGCAGCCGTCTTCTTGTGGACGTCGATTCCGGTCGCGAAGGCCTCCACCAGCTTCGGATCCGCGGTGACGTGGGCGAGCAGACGCAGCTCGATCTGGCTCCAGTCTGCGCTGATGAGCTTGTGTCCAGGCGGCGCAATGAAACACTGCCGGATGCGTTGCCCTTCCGGCGTGTTGACCGGCGTGCGCTGCAGGTCCGGGTCCGTGGAGATCAGGCGCCCGGTGGCGCCGGTGGTCTGCTGCAGCGTGGCGTGCACGCGGTTCGTCTCCGGCCACGCCGCGGCGCTGAGCACGTCCGTGTACGTGTTGATGAGCTTGGCCAGCTTGCGCTGCTCCAGCAGCAGGTCCGCAATCTCGTGCCCCTGCGCGCTGAGCTTCTCCAACACCTCGGCGTTGGTGGAGTACCCGGTCTTCGTCTTCTTGATGACCGGCAGGCCCATCTCTTCAAAGAGCACCTCTGACAGCTGCTTGGTGCTGGCAATGTTGAACTCGCGACCGGCAAGACGATGAATGCCCTGCTCGTACTCTTCCAGGCGCCCTCGGAACTCTACCCCGAGGCGGTCCAGATCCACCGGATCCACGAGGATGCCGTTGAGCTCCATCTGGGCGATCTCGTAGCTCAAGGGAATCTCGCGCTCCAGGAGCTGGTCGACCTGCTCGCCGGCGACCAATTGCTCGTGGATGAGCGGCCACATCTCCACGACGGCTGACGCCAGGTGGCAGGCATACTCACCGGCCTTCTGGGCCTCGACCTCGGAGAACTTCTTCAACTTCTGGCCGGACCCAGTCACCGCCGTGGATTTTGCGGTGGCCCGGTGCAGGTACTCCTTGGCGACGCGGCCCAGATCGTGCGGAATGTTCTTGGTGGGATCCACCAGGAATGACCCGAGCTGCGTGTCCCCCACGATGCCGTCAAACGCGATACCGAGCCTCTGCAGCTCGCGGATGATGTCCTTGGCGCAGTGGGCGATCTTGGGGCGCTCCGGGTCCTCGAACCAGAGCGCCAGCGCGTCCAGGGCCTCGCGGCCCAATCCGCCCTCCGGCGCCATCAGCGGGACGTAGAACGCTGTACCGGGCGCACTGGCGACCGCGAACCCAGCCAGGCCGCCCGCCGGTGGCGCCATGTCCGCATAGTTGAACAGCGGATAGACCGCCGCCGGCTCCCCGCCAAGCGCCGCGACCTCCGTCTCGACCTCGGCCACCGACGCGCAGATGGTGTACTCACCGGCCTTGATGGCCTTTTTCTGCTCCCGCGGGTCACGCGCGAGCAGGGAGTAGAATTCCAGCTCGGTGTAGAGCGCGTTGAGCGCCTCCGGCTCCGGCATGCGCGTGCGCAGGTCCTCGATGGCTACCGGCAGGGGCGCGTAGCGGTCGATCGTCGCCAGCTCCAGGGAGAGCATGGCCTGCTCCTTCTGGTCCTCCAGCGACGCCCGTTGCTTGCCCTTGAGATCCTCAATGTTGTCGTAGATCCCCTGGAGTGATCCATACTTCTCGAGCAGCCCCGCGGCGCCCTTCTGACCAATACCCGTGACACCTGGGATGTTGTCGACCTTGTCGCCGAGCAGCGCCAGGTAGTCGCGAATCTGGTGCGGCGGGACGCCCCATTTCTTGCGCACGAGCTCCGCGTCGTAGACCACATCCCGCATCGTATCCATCATGCGGACATTGTCGCCGACGAGCTGCGCCAGGTCCTTGTCCGCCGTGACGACGACGACCTCCATGCCGTCCTCTTCCGCCTGGCGCGCCAGCGTCCCGATCACGTCGTCGGCCTCGTAGCCTTTGACCCGGATGATCGGCACGTTGTGGGCGGTGACGAGCTTGTCGATCCACGGCAATTGCACCGCCAGATCGTCGTCCATGCCCGGCCGCTGCGCTTTGTACGCAGGAAACTTCACATCCCGGAACGTCTTGCCCGGCGCATCAAAAACCATCGCCAGATAGTCCGGGGCCTTCCCGCTCATCAGCTTGCGAAACATGTTCGCGAAGCCGTAGATCGCGTTGGTCGGGAGCCCTGAGGCCGTGCGGAAATTGGTGGGGATGGCGTAGTAGGCCCGGAAGATCAGCCAGGTTCCATCCACGAGTACGACGCGTTCGGTAGCCATGGCACCGGTCTACCACGCCGCCGCGCGCCGTGAAACTGCGAGGGCTGTGGGCCCTCTGGCGGGACCGATGGCCGGCCGGAAACCTGCCGCCTGCGCACCGACGATTGCGACGCCCGCGGTCCATGACTCCGTGGCAGCGTCGGCCACTTACTCTGTGACGACCTGTCCGGACGCGATCGAAACGGGCTTCCACAGGGCGTCGGTGGAGGCCTCGTCGAGGCCGTTGTCCGCCACGTCGAGGTACGAGCAACGGTCCAGGGCGCCGCTGCCCGCAAGGTCGCTGGCCCCCTGCGACGAAAGCCCCACCGCCCTCAGGCCGAGCGTCGTCCACCCAGCCTTGTACCCAGCCAGGGCGCGGGCGCCGGCATCGCCGATGTTGTTTCCGTCCAGGCTCAGGTTGGTCAGAGCTGGCGGCGCCGTCGCGAGGAACGCGGCGAGCCCCTCGGCTGTGATGCCCGTCCGGGCCACGCTCAATGTACGCAGCTGACGAAACGTCGCCGCGCGCCCAAGGACCAGGAGGCCTTCGTCACCGATGGGACTGCCGTCGAGGGTCAGCGACGTCAGCATCGGCAGGTCGAGCGATCCGAGCGCCTCGATGCTGCGAGGTGTCAGCCTGTTGCCGGACAGATCGAGCACGTTTGTCGTGGGACCTACCGCACCACGGGACAATTGCCTGACAAACCCGTTGTCCTTGTACTTCTTGCCCGACAGGTCGACGCGGCGTCCGCGGCGAGAGGGGGGCGGATCATTGCGCGGCTTTTTCATTGCTGTGCTGTCCTGGGCGGCCGAGGGGAGGGGTGCACTGGCGACCGTGAGGCCAAAGGCCGCCGCCACGGCCATTGCCGCGAGGAGTCCTCTCATCTACTCGTGCCCGTGCTCCGCGTGCGAGTGACCCTCGCCCGACGGCCGCTCGCCGCTGGCGGGTGCGGGCGTTTTGGTCTTGCCCATGGGCGCCGTGATTTTGGCCCACTCGGCGCGCACCCGATCCACCTCTTCTTTGTACTTCTTGGCGTCCTTTCCCATGCCCTTGAAGTTGTGCTCCAGGGCCACCTCGGGGTCGAACTTACCTTTGATGAGCGAGCGCACCTCCCGCAGGATCCCCTCTCGGTGGTACGGGTGGATCTTGTTGCCCGCGTCCGAGATGCGCTGTTCGTCGGCCAGGTTCTCGGAGATGTGGGAGCCACCCAGCTGCGCCTTGCCGCCAGGGCGCAGGAAGGTCGCCTTGGCGAGATCGTATTGGCCGCGGACCGCAAAGCAGTCGTCGGGCACGTCAGGTCGGTTCGCGAAACGGTAGAACTTCCGGCTCCCCGACGAGTCAAAGTCGTAGGGATTGACCGCCGCGTCCAGGTCGGTCGTGGCCTTGGCGTGCTCCGCCGTGGCGGCGGCCAGCTTCTTCTGGGCGTCCTTCTTCTGCTCCTCCGTGGACTTCTTGTCCTTGAGAACCTTCTTCTGGGCGGCGATCTCCGTCTTCCACTTCTTCTGCTCTTTCTTGAAGTGGGCCTGGCACGCCGTGAAGCGCCCCGCGTATTTTTTCTGCAGCTTCGGGTTCCCCTTGAGGATGTTCCCCGCCTTGGCGTCGTCCTCCTGCGCCTCGGAGTTCTCCGCGTACTCGTCCGGCAGCCCGATCATATGCAGCCACTCGTGCGCCAGCGTGAACTGGTCACCGGTGGGGGTCTTCTTGTCTTTCTTGTAGCCCGCCACGTGGTCCGAGCCGTCGGTGCCACCGAGGTTGAACTCGGCGCTCTGACCGTCCCCGGCGACAAACGCGCGGTGGTCCTCCCCGCGTCCCCGCTGGACCATATTGATGGTGAAGTGCTCCCCGGAGGTCACCGGCGTGACCTTGGCCTTCATCGTCGCCAGCGCCGTGGACCACCGCTTGGCCTCTTTGGCCAGCAGGTAGTCAGGTGGGTCCGTGAGTCGGAACGGGCGCACACTCTTCTTGCCAGTGGACCACACCCTGTCGAGCTGGTCTTGCCACAGTTTCTGGACCTCCTTCTTGGTGGACGAGGAGGTTTTTCGTTTCTGCTTCTTGGCCTTGTCGCTCTGCTGCCAGACGTATTTGACCTTGGTCTCCACCGTGACCGTGGCGTCCGGGATCCCAGGTTTGAACGCGATGCCCTGCGACGCGCCGCCCTTGTTCATCTTCACCGGGTCCTTGGTCAGCGCGGCGGCGGAGGCGTAGGAGTCCAGCCAGCCCTTCTCGATCTCCTTGAAGGCATCCACGACGTCTTCCGCCGATTTCTTGAGCGCCTTGCCCCGGTCGGTGCGCCACTTCTCGTAGTCCTTGTCGAGGTTCTTTACCGAATCGAGGTCTTCACAGCCCGTAATCTTGCCGGCGTAGACCTGTGCCTCGGCCTTGGCCACCAAAACCACCGCGGTGAGCGTCACGTCCAGCGCTGCCTTGTGCTTGGGGTGCGCGTCCTTCTCGAGGTCTTTGACGGCGTCCGCAGCCCAGGCTCCGTCCTGAATCTTGGTCAAGAGGTCGGACTTCGGACCCAGAAGATCGATGTACCGGGTCACCGCGTCGTAGGCGTCCACGGCGGCGTCGACCACAGGCTTGCCGAACACTGCGTCGGCCGCGGAGCGCAACAGATTGTGCTGAACCGCTCGCTGCACGCCACCGCTGGCGCTACCGCCGGCGTACTTCTCACCCACCTCGGGGACCGCTTCGCCGCGCGCCACGCGCTGGGCGACGCTGTCAGCCTCGACCTCGTACTGGTCGCCCACCTCGCCGACGCCGCCCTTGAGCTGCACACCTTTTCGCTGCTGAAGTACATGCGTGACCTCCTCGGCCACGACGTCCTTGGCTGGGTTTGCCGTGTTGAAGGCGACCTGGCCCTGCGAAGCGTACGCCTGGGCGCCCATCGCCTCGGTGGCCTCCTTCGCGGCACCACCGGTGTGGGCCGCGATATCGCCGAGGTCGGTGGCGAACGCCTTCTCCATCTCCGGCAGGAAAGGCAGCGGCCCCCCCGTCCCGGACAACCCGGCTTCCGCCTGCTCGTGAACGGCCTCCGCCGACTCCACGGCGCATTTGGGACACTCACACTCGGCAGTCCCCTCACACCGCCTTTGTACCGTCAGCGCCATTGCGCACCCTCGCGTGTGTACACCTGTGCGAGACGTTAGCAGATGAGCGGCAAGCTCAACAGTGCCCGAGACTCGCGAAGGCTTGTCAGGAAATCTCGCCGCGCCGCAAGGACACTTCCAGGGCGTCGAGCCACCGGGCCCTGACGTGGGCTGCGGTCGCGCCGCCGGGTTCCGCAGCGTCCAGGAGCGTCACCGCGCAGCGGAAGCAACGCTCAGCGTCACGGGCCCTGTCTGTCACTGTGAAGATCCGCCCAAGATGGACCATCGCCGCCGCCGCCCACACCGAGTCCTCGCCGGACGTGGCCATTCGGGAACTGAGGGCCTGACGCGCAGACGCCTCCGCCGCGGCCCACCTCCCGAGCAGGGCACAGCTCGCGCTGATCAGCAGATCGACATCGGCAGCCAGCACGTGGTCCACCGTCCCCACGCTCGCCGAGGCGCGCCAGGCGTCGAGGGCCCCAATGGCCTCCGCGTGGCGCCCGAGCGCCGCCAACGATTTTCCGGCCTCCAGGTGGATGGCGCGCCGCAGGCCGTCGTCCGCTTCCTCACCATCGGGGAGGATGGCCAGCGAGGCCGCCGCCGCGCCCATCTCTCGGTACCAGCCCGCCAGACCCACGCGCTGGTCGGCGGCGAGCTCGCCCGCCTTCTCGGCGAGGGCCAACGCGGGCAACGCCGACACCCAGGCGTCAAAGTCATCGCCCGTCCGATCCGGGTAGACTCCGGACGGTCCCCGTAACCATACGCGCAACACCGGCCCCGTCGGCTCCCAGCCGCGCCAACTCCACTGCGCGTTGTCGATCACAACCAGGGTCGGGCCGGGGCGGTGGTCCAGCGCCGCCAGACAATCGTCCGCGAGTCCGGCCAACCCCCGGCGCGACACGGCCTGCTGGGGCCGCACGCGCATCCAGAGGCGCGCGAGGGCAACTTCCGGAGGCAGCGCCCCGCAGATCCACGCGGCGCCGTGCAACGCGCCCGCGGTGTAGAGGGTCCAGGCTGCGTTGAGGATCTCGCCCGGCGCCGCGTCCACCACGTCCAGGTCGCTCGGCCCCGCACCGTCAGCGATCCAGTCAGCGACCGCGTCGGCCAGACCAACCCAGCCGCTATGGCCCCCCTGTGCTGGCGGCAGGTCCAACATTCAAGGCTCCGGCTTCTCGGCGGGTTCCTGGGCCAAAGGTGCATCCCATGGGGCGGGGATGCGGTTCTCGTAGTCGAGCCATACTCGGCTGTCGGCGCGGCAGTCATACGTGCGGCAGACCGCCGGTCGGTGCTCGTAGACGGTGCATCCGAGCGTGTCGGGACACGTGTGCGCGCAGTAGCCGTCCGCGCGCTTACGGGCCTGGTACGGGCGGTCCAATTCCCAGTCGACCACGCCCTCAGCGACATCCTGGAGCGATAGGGAGAAGTGGAAGCGGCAGCACCTCCCCTTGCACAGCGGCAGCAGCTCCTCGCATGGAATACCCTTGGCTCCCACGAGCTCGTATTTGTCCTCGGTCGAGTCGGTGGTGACGTGGGCCATCTCCTGAAAGCGCTCGGACTCCTCGCGCCGAAGCCTGTCCCGACGCGCGTCCAGACTGCGCAGGTTGACGTGTCCCGCCGAGATGAGCTCCTCGGTCAGCGCCAGGACGCGAGAGCTGGTGTCGAGGAGGTCGTAGCGGGTCTGCATGCCCATGCCATGCACAAAGACCAACCCGCGACGAAGGTCGCGATCCGTCTCCGGCATCGCCGGCTCGTGGACAGAGTAGACGCTGCTACCGGGCACTCTGGACGCCAACACATGCAGCCGGGAAAAGCGGAGCGCTGCGGCCAGACTCGGGTCCACCTTTCGGAGGAAGCGCACCTCGCCGGCGGCGACCTCGACGACCGATTCCGCCAGCTCGTACCGCTGCCGGACTCCGACCAGAGCGTCCGCGAGGCTCTCCGGCCCTTCGACGACCCGCATCGCGCCATCGTCGCAGTCGTAGACATTCGCCAGGACGATGTGCTCAGCGGCGCTCGTCGCGCAGTGCGCGCACTGCGCCCCCTGGCACTTTACACGGCCCTCGGGGCCGCGGTGTCCGAGATAGACCACCGGGGTGCCACACACCACGCCGGTGATCGGGCGTTGCCGGTCAAAAAGGGATACAATGGCGTCCACTTGGAGCATGTTTTCACATTCGGGGTCCGATGACCACTGACGAGTTGTTCCGTGCAATCCACGAGCACCACGGCGACGGCGAGTGGGGCGCGGTGCTCGACGCGGGCACCGGGGCACACTCGCTGACGTGGGTGTCGGCGCTGCCCGCGCGGTCGTGGAAGGCCGTCACTGCGGACCCTGCGCAAGCCGCGGCGCTCCGCAAGGCGTTTTGTGCCGCGGGCGGACACGGCGCTGTGGAGTCCGGCAGCTGGGAGGACCCGGAGCTGCTGTCCGGCGAGGTGTTTGACGTGGTCCTGGCCGACTACCTCCTCGGCGCAATGGATCACTGTTCGCCCTACTTTCAGGACCAGATCTTCACCCGCCTGCGCCCCTGCGTGGGCGGCGTCCTCTACGTCGTCGGGCTCGAGCCGTTCGGGAGGTTCCCAGACAGTCCGGGCAGAGAGCTCCTCGCGCAGATCGTCGCGGCGCGGGACGCGGCGTTTACGATCGCCGGCGAGCGCCCCTACCGCGAGTACCCAAAGGAGTGGGTGGAGCGTCAGCTCCTCGGCGCCGGCTACGAGATCGAGCTGAGCCAGACGTTCAAGAATGTCTACAGGGACGAGTTCGTCCGCACCCAACTCAACGTCGCCGCAGCTCAGCTGCAATACGTGCCTTCGAGCGCCCTGCGTATGGCGCTCCACTCCCACCTGGAGGGCCTGGGCGAGCGCGCTGCCAGCAACCCGGAGCTGCAGGACGGAGTGCGCTGGGGGACGGATTACGTCATCGCGGCGAGGGTCCGGCCGTGACCCTGTCCATCGACGCAAAACTGGGGCCGACATTGGAGGCGGAGCTGACCCGCTTGCTGGCCGCCAGCGAAAGCGTGGAGGCGCAGTCGGCCGCCCCGCGGTTGCTCGATGTCGCGGCGCCACCTGCGCCCATTGTGCACGGCCGGGTTGGCGCCCTGGGCTGGCTGCAGGCGCGCTTTGCGCTGGACGCGCTGGACTATTGGGTCCTGGTGGCCGCAGCCGCGCCGGGCGTGTCCACCCAGGCCGCCGCACTCTTCGCCGCCCGAGGGGGCCCGGCGGCCAGGCCACACCTCACCCTCAACTTGCTGGAGACCCTCCTGGGCGCGGCGGGCGTGGCACCGAGCGCGATCGCGCCGGCGCTTCTCCCCGGCGGACGACTTGTGGACGCCGGCCTCATCGTGGTCCAACGCAACCCCAACACCCAGGGGATCGAGACCATTGGCGTGACCCGCCGCGCCTTGGATTTTCTCCTGCGCCCGTCCATGGACATCGACCCGCTGTTGGCAGGATACGCCCGCTTTGGACCCAAGGCCCCGGCCGCCGACGCAGTGGTGGTGACCCGGGCCTTCTGGGAGGCAGCGCAGGTTGCGGGCGCGGAACTCACCAGCGGTCGCTCCGCCCGCCTCCTGCTGACCGGCCCGGACGGTGCCGGCAAACGGACCTGGGCCGCGTCGTTCGCGCGGTTGCTGGGGCGCAGCACGCTGGTCATCCACCTCAACCGGCTGCCTGCAGCGCAGTTCCCCGACGCGCTCTCTTCCCTGCTGCGCGAAGCCCGTCTACTCGGGGCAGTCCCCGTCCTGGCCGGTTGCGAACCCCTGCTCGGCCCGCCTCAGTCTGGCGGTCACGACCACCACGCCACCCGCCGCGAGGCATTCCTGGAGCGGCTGCGCACCCACGGGGACCCGATCATGCTGGTCGCCCAGCGGACCGACCTGCGGGGGCCTGAGTTGGAGGCCGACCTCGGCGTACCGGTGGTCCACCTGCAACTCACCGCACCGGACTCCACCTCACGCAGGGCGCTTTGGAACCTCTACCTCCCGGACGCATTCCACTCTGCAGATCTCGATCTCGACGCGGCGATCGCCAAATACGCACTCACACCCGGCAAGATTGAACGCGTCGCGGACACAGCGGTTAGCCTGGCAATGGAGGGCGGCGAGGGAAGCCTGGTCGACAGCCCCACGCTGGACCGCGCGGTGCGCAAGCACGTTCACCCAAGATTGTCGTCGCTGGCGCGGCTGGTCGAGGCGCGCGCGAGCTGGTCGGACCTCGTCGTGTCCCAGGAGCACCTGATCCTGCTCCAGACATTGGTGCACCACTACCGCCACCGCCATCTCGTGCACGAGACCTGGGGCATCGGGCGCACCACCCGCAACCGCGGCATCTGCGCGCTGATGTCGGGGCCGCCGGGCACGGGAAAGACCCTCGCGGCGACCGTCATCGCCAGCGAGCTCGGCATGGAGCTGTTCCAGGTGGACCTCTCGGCCGTCGCCAGCAAGTACATCGGCGAGACGGAGAAGAGCCTGGCGCTGGTCTTTGAGGAGGCAGAGGCGACCGGTGCGCTGATCCTGTTTGACGAGGCCGACAGCCTCTTCGGGCGCCGCACGGAGGTGCGCAGCGCCACGGATCGCTACGCCAATATGGGCACGAACTACCTCCTGCAACGGCTCGAGGCGTTTGACGGCGTGGTCATTCTGACGACGAACCTGCTCAGCGCCATCGACGACGCGTTCATGCGCCGCGTGCAGTTCAACATCGCGCTGTCGGCTCCCGACGTGGAGATGCGACAGCGCCTCTGGGAGATTCTGATCCCCGATCAGCTGCCGTTGGCCGACGACGTGGACTACGCCAAGCTGGCCCGCGAGTTTGAGCTGAGCGGCGGGCTCATCCGCAACGCGGTCGTCCAGTCGGCGTTCTTCGCCGCGGAGCTCGGCTGCGAGGTGGACCACGCGCTGTTGTGGTTCTCCGCCACGCTGGAGATGCGCAGCCAGGGTCAGCTGGTGCGTAGCGTGAACATCAAGGAGGTCTTCGACGCGTACCGGTCTCGGCGCACGCACGACTGACCCGGATGCCCGGGGCCGTGTCAGGGACGCGCCTCGATCGCATCAAACAGCGGGCCGATGCTCGGCAGCAGCGCGTCGTAGCCCGGCTTGGACGACGCACAGACCACCGCACACTGCACCCCGTCTCCGACGCCCAGCGCCCAGTACATACAATACCAGACCGAACCACCTCGGCTCGCCACCTCCCGCATCGCCCAGGGCAGCCCGGTCGTCGTTGTCCCGACGCTCGTCGGCGACGTGGCGAGCACCTCCCGACCGTCGGTGTGGCCCGCCACAAAGCCCTCCAGCGCAGCCTCCGGGTCCGGGGGATGGTTCAGATCGGGGAGAAAAATGACGGTGCAACCAGGTGGTGCAACGGGCGTCAGGCGCAGGGTGTCCGCGCCGGACAGGGTCATCGTGATCTCGGGGGTCCAGCGCTCGGGCACCGGAATCAAGACGCGGTGGAAGGCGCGTTTCATGGCTCGTGTCCGTGATCGGCCCGGTAGCCGCCGTCGCGGCCCAACAGGCCGGGGATGCCCGCGGGGATGCGCCGCGCAAAATCGAGCCAGATGCGTCCATCGCTCCTGCAGTCGTACCGACGACAGCTCGCCGGTCGGTCCTCCCACACCTCGCAGCGGTGGTCCTCGCCGTTGTGGACGCACTGGCCGTCGGCGCGGTGGCGCAGCAGATACGGCGAGCCTGTCTCCCAGGACAGGGTCCCCTCGCGAAGGTCCTGACGGCTGAGCGCATACTGAAACTTGCAGCAGCGCGCCTGGCAGATGGGAAGCAAGCTGAGACAGTCGATGTCGGGAAGATCGTCCAGCGCCCGCTTGTCTTCGGTGGAATCGAGCTCGACCCGGCTGGCTGGATCCAGCCCTTCGTGCAGTTGCCGCTCAATCCGCTCACGCCGGCGTCCGAGCTCCCGCGTCTCGACGATGCCGCGGTTGAGCAGCTCCTCCAGAAGACCCAGCGCATCGGCACGACAGCGCCCGGCCTCAATGGCCTCCTGCATCATCATCCGGTGCGCGAAACTCAGGCCCGCTTTGGTCTCGCGACGCGTCATGGCAGAGCCCCAACAAGCGCGTCAGCCGCTCGCTGCTCGCGGTTGGCGTCCTCGGTCGCGCCGAGCATCTCAAAGCAGCGAGCCCGCTGTGTCAGAGCGCGCGCCACGAGGCTGACGCGGCCGTCGGTCTGCGGCATCTCCGTCACCTGGAGCGCCGCAGCCCCGAGCTCCACCAGCGCCTCTTCGTAGCTCGCGAGCGTCAACAGGGTCCGCCCGGTGTGATACCGAACCAGCGCGTCCTCCGGCGCGGTACCCCGTGGGGTGGACGCCAGAAGCCGCAGGGTGGTCAGCGCGCCAGCTGGATGTTCAGCCTGCAGGTCGGACAGCGCGTAGTCGATGCCCAGCCTCAGCCAGCGCAGCCGCGTGTCCTCGGGGAGCTCCAGGAAGCGACTCCCAGCGACCAGAATGCGCCACTGCACCCTGTACGGAAGGCGTCCTGGATCGTCGGCGAGCACGCGCGCTAGCTGATCGAGAACCGCCGATGCGGGCGTTCGCGCCTCCACGAACTCAGCCAATGTTTCAGGGGCGGAGGCCCCCGAATCGATGCCCGACCAGCTCCATCGCTGGATTGCAGCTCGGTTCGCTCCGGCCAGGAGGGCCTTGGCTGCCAGCGTAAGCGCCAAATCATGGGCGCGCCCATCCGTCCGCTGCAAGCGTTCGGCGGCCGCGCCGGCGGCGTCGCGCAGCGCGGCTTCGTCCATCACAGCCCGTGCGGCAGTGTTCTCGGAGGCGGGTGGCTCCAACGACATCGTCGCGAAGCCCGGAAGCGGCACCCGCGCCGTGGCGAGGACTGGACATTGCGGGAGGTGGCGCAACCAGCCGGCCTTGTCGTGAGGATCGACCCCGTCGAGGACGACCAGCACACCCAGCTCCTCGCAGTGACGCCGGACACGGCGAGCGCGGTCGGGCGCCGAAGTTTCCATGGGGGCAAAGAGGGCGGAAAACCACGCCGCCCACGCCGGCACAGGATCGGGCGCGCGCGCGTCCAGCCAGATCACGCCCCGACCCAGGGGCCGCCGCGCCAGGTGCCACGCGAGCGCGCTGGTCTTGCCCGCCCCTGCGGGCCCAACAATACAGCGCGGCTCAGGCGAGGCGTCCCGCAGAGCACGGTCCAGGGAGCTCCACGGCTCAGACTCCGGGGGCGCCGGGTAGACCGGTATGACGTCCTGCGCGCGCGGGCCGGGGTGGTCAGCGGGCAAGCCGGCCAACATGCGGAAGTCAGGGTCCGGCCGCCGGTGGGCCGACCAGAGCTCGCGGTCCGCCACGTCCAGAAACGCGAGCCGCACCGCGCTGAAACGCTCGACCGCGGACGTGAGCTCGGCGGGTGTCGACGTTCGACGCAACCCGGCGCCGACGAGCACCCGCGTCCAGATATGCGGCCCAGCTGCCGCCGCACGGTCCACCGCACGCCCCAAGTCCATGAACGCATCCTACCAGCGCAGCGCCGCGCGGGCTACTCGGCGGCCGCGAGCACGGGTGTGCCCAGCAGTGGACGAGCAACGCCGTCGGCACCGGGATCCGCAAGAAAAGGACCGACAATGTCGCAACAACCTCGGCCTCGGCCCGTGAACTCTCCAAAAGGCCACGGCGACAACACTCCCGCTGGTGCTGCTCCAATCCCGTAGCTGCATCGACGCGCCTGGTCAGATCCGGAAGGAAGAGGTTCACCATGTTCGACCACATCGCGCTCGCACGCATCTCCTGGCGCTTCGGCGCCGTCGGCTGGCTCGCCGGCGCCGCCGTGGCATTCACCGTGTTCATTCTTTCGTCGGACCACTCCCCGTGGCCCCCACTTGAGCTGCACGAACTCCACCTCCTGCTCCTGGCGATCGTGCTGACAGGATTGGGGCGCGCAAGCGCCTCGGCCACCCTCCACACCGTCGGAACCGCGTTCCTCCAGGTCCGGGAGCGCGGCACCCCGGCGCTGCGCGGCCTGGCCATCGCGGCGGCCAGCCCCTCGGCCCTCCTGGTACTTGTCGGCCTTCAATTCTCTGCGTTTCTGCTTCCCCAGGGGGCGTTCGACGCCTCGTTCGCACCGCTGGTTCCTCTGTCGGCCGCAGTCCTGTGCACCTGGGCGCTAGGGCTCGCCTGGTCCGCGGGGATGGGCTGGCTGGCCAGCGTCCTGACAGTGCGTAGGCGGGCCAGAAACCACGAGATTCTCGCGGCGGACCCGACCCACGATCCCCGGTTCCAACCCGCGGTCGCGCACTCCTTCGCGAAGGCCGCCTGATCACAACGCAGCCCCTGCCCGCTGCCGGTGCCGACCGCACCGCCAGCGCGCGGCCAGCGCGCGGCCGCACCGTTTTGCACCGAACACCGCCTGCCGGCTGGAGCCCGCCACCGGGCCGACGCCAGCAGGTGGTCCACATCTCACGAGGCTCCGATGTTCCCTCGAATCTTGATCGCGTTCGTCTCCTGGGTCTGGGGATTCCTGGGCTGGTTGGGCGGCGGCGTCGTTGCCGGCATCGTCGGCCTGGTCCTGTTCGTGGCGAGCCCAACCGTCTTCGACAAAACCGTGGTCGTCTTGCTCGTACTCCTTGGCAGCGGGCTTGGACGCGTTGTCGCATCGGCCGTACTTCACAGCATCGGCACGCTGATGCTGCCAGTCGAAACACGCGGAAAGGCCTGGCTCCGAGGCCTGGCGATTGCCTGCGCCTCGCGGGGCGCGTTGGACGCACTGCTGCACATCCAATTCGACCCCGGGCCCACCGTCCGGGCCATTCTCGCTCCCGCCGCCACGTTGGCCGAGTTGGAGCAGGTGGCGGTGCTGGCAGTGTGGGCGATGACGGTCGCCGTCTCCACGCTCGCGGGGTTGGCGGTCGATCTCCATACGGCCCGCACACTGGACCGGCAAGAGACGCTTCGGAAGCGGCCATCGCCAGCGTCCCAACCGGCAGGCCAGAATGCCATCGCCGCCGCCTGACCTGCCGCGTCCAATGGCCTCGCACACCGCCCTCATTTATTGATGGCTCATCGGAGAGCACGAACCCCGCAACCCCCTGCACATCGGGGCCCACAAGAAAAAGAGAAAAAGGACGCAACGGCGGCATCGGGCGCCCGTGAACTCCTCAAAAGGCGGCGGGGGAAGTCACCTAACGCCACGTCGGTTCGGCTCCAATCCCGAGGCCTGGCCGCTGCGCCTGTCAGATTCCGAACGGACGAGGTTCACCATGTTCAACCGCACCATGCTCTCGTACATCTCCTGGCTCTCCGGCGTCTTCGGCTGGGTCGCAGGCGCCCTCATCGCCATCGCTTTCGTCAAATACATGGGCCGGGCCTACCCAGGGGCGCTGCACGTCCAGACCTCCCTCTTCCTCTGGATCGTCACCCCCGGTCTGGGGCGCATTGCGGTCTCCGCCATCGTCCATGGGATCGGGTCGATGACCCTTCCTGCGCAAGAGCGCGGGGCCGCCTGGCTGCGCATGATGAGCATCGGCGCGGCGTCGCCCGTCATGTTCCTGGCGCTCCTGACGGTGCAGCTCCGACCAACCCTCCTGGACCACGACCTCCTCCAACCCATGATCGAGTTTCATGAGATCGTCGGCGCCCTCGTGCTCGGCACCTGGGCCCTGGGATTCTTCTGCGCCACCCTCGCCGGGCATTTGACCGATCTGCAGTGTGAGCGGCTGGACGCGCCTCAGGAGGCTGCGCGGCACGAGAGCCTGGGCAATCCCGCGCGGCACACGGGGGCCCACGGCGTGCTCGCCAATGTCGCCTGACAACCCAGTGATCTCGCAATCCAAGATCCCCTCTCTCCAATCCGAGACATTGCTACTCTGGGTCCCAGTGAAAACAGACAGTGACGACGTGGGGCAGGTGGCACATATGTTGTACTACCTGGCCGGGAAGCCAGGCTGCTGAGGTCTTTGGAGGACGAGAAGTAATGCGAATTGGATCATGGATGATGTGGGTGCTCGCCGCGGGATTGCTCGTGGCGTCGTGCACCGAGGGGCCGCGACGCCTCGAGCTGCCACCCAAGGGGCAGCCAGTGCCTGCTTTCCCCGCCGCGCAGCCCGCCAATGGTGAACAAGCCCAGGCGGGAACCGACCTGGAGGTCGTGCTCACACAGCCTACTGGGGCGGTGTTCAAGTTGAGCGCTGTGAACATCGGTTTCAACCAGCCGATGACGCTGGACCCAAGCGAGGAACCGGGCTGCGGTCTGGTTCGAATCTCGCCGCCGCTCGACGGCACGTGCCGCTGGCTGGGGCCCAACACGCTCAGCTTCGTGCCGCGGCAGCGCCTGCCCCTCGCCACGACGTTCGACGTGACCGTGCCCGCGACCGCGCGGGCCGCCAGCGGTAAAGCCCTCGGCAAGGAACAACACTTCTCGTTCTACACGCCCGGGCTGAGTGTCGTTCGGTACGATCCCTCCTGGTACTCGGCCAAGATCGCCCCCGACGAGCAGCTCTTCGTCCAGTTCAATCTCCCGGTCAATCCGGAGGCGATGCGCTCCGCGGTCAGCCTGCGCAACACCGCGGCGAATAAGACCGTCCCCGTGAAAGTGACGGTGGCGACCAAAGACCGGGGCGGGGACGCCGTCGAAGGCGAGGGACGCGCGTTCCACATCCAGCCCACCGAGCGCCTGGCCGCCGGCACTCGCTACATTCTTCAGATCGCCAAAGGGCTTCGCCCCACCGAGGGCTCGGTGGGCCTGTCCACAGAGTGGGCTCGGGAGTTCACAACCTATGGCGACTTCGCCGTACACGACGTCCGATGCGGGTGGGGCGAGTGCACGCCGGACTCGCCCTGGGTGATCGAGTTCACCAACCCGATCAACCAGAAGGACGTGGAGAAGTGCATCACCGTCCGGCCCAAGGTCGACCTGGGCACCAGCTACGCCTACTCGCGCAGCGTCACGTTCCGACCCAAGGGAAAGCCCGCGACCAGCTACGACGTGACGGTCAATGGCAAGTGCAAGGACCGGCTCGGCAACGCGCTCGCCCGCGCCACCACCCGGACCCTGACCGTGGGCCACTACCCGCCGCGGATCACGATGTCTCGCGGCGTGAGCTACATGGAGCTGCCCGAGGTCGCCAACGGCGCGATCCGCTACCCGGTCACGTTCCTGAACACACCGGACATCAACCTGCGGATGCGGCGCCTGACGGAGGCCGACATTCCGAAGTTCATGGAGAAGTTCAGCGAGTGGTCCAGCGACGATGTGCTCGTCGGAGACTGGTCGCCGCAGGTGTCACGACCGTTCGGCACGCGCCTCAAGGAGGACGTGAAGAAGACCTATGGCGTCAACCTGCGTGAGGTGGTCGGCGACGCCGGCGCCGGCGTCGTCTACCTGGACGTGCAGTCGGATCGTTTTGACAGCCGTCGCGGGTACTACGGCACGAGATTCCACAAGAGCGTGGTGCAGATCACGGACATTGGCCTGACGGTCAAATACAGCCCCGAGAACATCTCGGTCTGGACCACGAGCCTGGGCTCCGCCGAGCCGCTGGCCGGCGTTCGCGTCGCCCTTCGCACCCTGAGCGGCGAGCTGCTGTGGGAGGGCAAATCCAACGCGGACGGCATCGCCCTCGGGCCCGGTGTCAAGAGCTTCAAGGGCAAGAAGCCGCGCTACGTCTTTGCCACTCGCGCCAAGGAGCTCAGCTTCCTCGACCTGGAGGACTGGAAGCTCGAGGTCCACCCCTACCGCTTCAACATTCCGTACGAGTGGGACGCCCCCAGGGCACGGGTTCTGGGTCAGATCTTCACCGAGCGCGGTGTCTACCGCCCTGGTGAGAAGGTTCACGTGAAGGGCTGGCTGCGACTGGACGAGGGGAGACAGCTCAAGGTGCTCCCCACCGACAAGGCGCAGGTCACCGTCAAGGACAGCACGGGCAACGTCGTGCTCGACAGGGAGGTAACCATGACCGACCTGGACGGACTCGATGTGGAGATTCCCGTCGCGGGCGACGCGCCGCTGGGTACCTGGTACGTGAGCGCCAAACCCGTGGGTGACGTGGACGCCGAGGGCACGGCCAACGGCAGCTTCCGGGTGGAAGCGTACCGCGCTCCGGACTTTGAAGTCGTCGTGACACCCGCCTCCAAAGACACGTTCGTCACGCAGAAGGCCAAGGTCGAGCTGTCGGGGCAGTACCTGTTTGGCGCGCCCATGGCGGGCGCGAAGGTCAGCTGGTCCGCCATTCGGCGCGGGCGCGACTTCCAGCCCAGCGGCTGGAAGAACTGGTCCTTTGGCAAGCAGGCGGACCGGTTCTGGTGGTACGACCACGACGAGCGGTCCAACCTGCACGTCGGCGGCGAGGAGACACGGCTGTCGGCAGCGGGCACCGTGGAGCTCGATCTGGACATGGTGGCCAGCGACGAGATCGACGGGCCCCAGGAGCTCGTCATCGAGGCTGAGGTCACCGACGTCAACCGGCAGGTGGTCTCCGGTCGCTCCACGCTGCGGGTCCACCCCGGCGCGTACTACGTCGGCCTCAAGGCGCCCGGCTACATGACGGAGTCCGGCAAGACGCTGGGCATCGGCGTCGCCGCGGTCACGCCGGACGGCAAACCCGTCGTCGGACGGTCTGTCACGCTGGAGCTCCAGAAGCGCGTGTGGCAATCGGTACGCAAGAAGGTGGCGGGCGGCGGGTACTCCTGGATCTCGGAGCGCTCGGACACCACCGTGGACACCTGCGCCGTCAAGACCCGCAAGGACGTGGTCAATTGCGACTTCAAGATCGCCAAGGCCGGCTACTACACGCTGCGCGGCATGAGCACCGACGCCGCGGGCCGCAAGGTCGAGACCTCCACCAGCATGTACGCGTATGGCGGGGGCTACTCCTGGTGGGGCAACAGCGACGACGAGCGCATCGACGTCATCCCCGACCAGCAGAAGTACAAGGTGGGCGACACGGCGCGCATGCTGGTGAAATCACCGTTCAGGAAGGCCCGCGCGCTCGTCAGCATCGAGCGCAATGGCATCCTCGAGCAGAAGGTGCTCGCCCTCAACGGCAGCGCATCCACCATCGAAGTCCCCGTGACCGAGGACATGCTCCCCAACGCCTTCGTGTCCGTGGTCCTCATCCGGGGCCGCCTCGACGACGCGCCCGACGACGGCACCACCATCGACCCTGGCAAACCGGCGTTCAAAGCCGGCTACGCGACCGTTACCGTGGACCGGGGCGAGAAGGTCCTGGACGTGGGCATCGAGACCAACGCCAAAGTCTACCGGCCGGGCGACACCGTGCGCGCCAAGGTCCTGCTCAAGGACTTTGCCGGCAACCCGACCGCGGGCGAGGTGACCTTCATGGCGGTGGACGAAGGCGTGCTGAGCCTCACAGGCTACCGCACGCCGAACCCCATCGAGGTCTTCTACCGCAAGCGCAGCCTCAGCGTGCTGATGGCCGAGAGTCGCAAGGCCGTTATCGCCAAGGTCGACGCTGCCGAGGAGGACGGCGACAAGGGTGACGACGGCGGCGGCGGCGAGGGCGGGGGCGGCGCGCCGGCCAACTACCGGGCTGCGTTTGCCACGACCGCGACGTTCATCCCGACACTCAAGGTAGGCGCCGACGGCTTTGCCGACCTGGAGTTCAAGCTCCCGGACAACCTCACAGCCTTCCGCCTCATGGCCGTCGCGGTGGGCGCGGACAACCGCTTTGGCTCCACCGACACGCGCATCCAGGTGCAGAAGCCCCTGATTGTCCGGCCGGCCCTGCCACGGTTCAACGCGACCGGCGACACGTTTGACGTGCGCGCAGTGGTCCAGACCGTGGGCGACCACGCCGGTGAGGTTGAGCTTGTCGCCGAGGTCTCGGGGCCCGTCGAGCTCGTAGGGGCACAGCGACAGGTTGTCACGCTTGCCCCTGGTCAGTCCAAAGAGGTCAGCTTCCCTGCGCGCGTTGGCGCGCCGGGCATGGCCACGTTCAAGTTCAGGGCGAAGGCAATCTCGGGATTCCAAGCCTCGGACGCGGTCAAACTGGATCTCCCCGTCAAGTACCCAGCCGTGACGCGGCGCCTGGTCGAGACCGGGAAGGTCCGCGCCGTCAAGGGCAACGAGGGGTCCGTGTGGAAGCAACTCACGCTTCCACGCGACATCCGCTCCGATGTGGGCGGCCTGACCATCGAGATGTCGAGCTCACAACTCGGCGAGCTGGTGCCCGGCCTGCAATACCTGATGGGCTATCCCTACGGTTGCGTGGAGCAAACCACCGGCAAGACGCTGCCGCTGGTGGCCATGCAGCTTCTGCTCGGCGAGGTGCAGCTGCCGGGTATCTCCCAGGCACAGTCGCTGGAGTACGCACAGGCAGGCGTGGACCGATTGTTCACGATGCAGACCTGGGCTGGCGGCCTCGGGTACTGGCCCGGCGCCGACGAGGTCCACCCCTGGGGCACCGTGTACGGCGGGCTCGCGCTGGTCCAGGCGTCCCGCGTCAAGGGCCTCAATGTGGACCAGGACAAACTGGACCGCCTCCTGGGCTACCTGCGTGAGATGGTGCGCGGCGAGACGACTTCCCCGGACTGGTACAGCACCGGGGCCGCCACCAACACCGAAGCGTTCGCTGCCTACTTGCTGGCCGTCGCAGGCGAGCCGGAACCCAGCGCGATGACGCGCCTGTTCGAGCGCCGCAAGGACCTCAACCCGTTCGGCAAGGCGCTGCTAAGCCTGGCCCTCCTGCAGGGCGGCGGCGAGCCGTCGATGGCGGAGACGCTGCTCGGCGAGCTGACCTCGACGATGTACGAGGACGGCGCGATGGCCAGCATCTCCACGGAAGGCTTTGACCAGCTGGACGAAATCATGGACTCGGACGTGCGCACGAACGCGCTGGGACTGATGGCGCTGCACCGGGCGCAACCCGGGTCGGCTCTGGTGGACAAGCTCGCGCGCGGGCTGCTCGAGCGCCGCAGCGCCGGTCGCTGGATCAACACCCAGGACAACGCGTTTGCCGTGCTGGGGCTCATGGACTACTTCCACGCCCAGGAGAAGGACGCCCCCAACTTCACCGCGGCCGTGGGCCTCGGCGGTGAGTTGATGGGGGAGGAGCGCTTTGCCCGGCGCGGCATGGATGTGCGGACCGTGCACATCCCCATGCAGAAGCTCAAGGGTATGGATGGGCAGACGCTGACCCTGCTGCGCGATGGGCCGCGGGGCACGCTGCACTACACCATGCGCCTGGAGTACGTGGAGTCCAACCCGCCGACCACGCCCTACGACGGCGGGTTCACGCTGCGTCGCGAGTACATCGCCCACGACGGGGCAAACGCCGGCCAGATCGTCACGGCCCTCAAGCCCGGGCAAGTCGTCCAGGTGCGGCTGACGATGGTGATTCCAGTGGACCGCCACTACGTCGCCATCGAGGACCCACTCCCCGCGGGTCTGGAGCCCATCAACACGAAGTTCGCGACCACGGCAGCCAGCCTGACGGCGGCGGCGGACAAGGCCAACGCGCCCGACTGGGACGACTGGCATTGGTGGTACGACCATTACGACTTCGACCGCATCGAGCAGCGCGACGACAGGGTGCTCCTCTTCGCCGACTACTTCCCGCAGGGCGTGTACACGCACACCTACCTGGCGCGCGCGACCACGCCGGGGTCCTACACGGTGCCGTCGGCCCGCGTGGAGGAGATGTACAAGCCGAACGTCTTCGGGCGCACGGGCTCCTTCAAGCTGGAGGTGCGCTGAGATGACGGCACGACGGCGACGGCTCATCTCGAGCCTCAAATGGGGGGGGCTGGTCTCCTCCACCCTCATGGCGCTCTTCCTGGTGTGGGTTGTCGCCGTCGAGTTCCCGGTCGAAATGCTCGAGGAGACCGCGTTCACCTCCGTCCTGGTGGTGGACCGAGATGGACAGCCGCTGCGGGAAGTCCTGGGCACCGGTGACCGCCGGGCCCGGTGGCTGAAGCGGGGCGAGATCGCCAGCGACGTGGTGCTCGCGACGATTCATGCAGAGGACAAGAGATTCCACGAACACGACGGTGTCGACCCCGTCGCCGTCACCCGATCCATCTGGTACAACCTGCGCCGACAGCGGCTGGTCACCGGCGCGTCCACACTGACGCAACAGACGGTAAAGCTCGTGATGCCCAGGGGCCGCAGGGATGTGGCGGCCAAGGCCATGGAGGCCATCTGGGCGGTACGCCTCGAGCGGACGCTGAGCAAGGACGAGATCCTCGAGCAGTACCTCAACCGAACGCCCTATGGGCACCAGCGGTTCGGGATTGAGGCCGCCGCGCGCCTGTACTTTGGCAAGTCCGCGTCGCGTCTGAGTCTGGCGGAGGCCACGCTCCTGGCAGGGTTGCCGCAGGCTCCCAGCGCCAACGATCCCTACCGCCACTTTGAGCGCGCCCGAAAGCGCCAATTGCTGCTGCTCGGTCAGATGCTCGAGCGGGACGCCATCAGCCAGGGCGCCCACGACCGCGCCGTCGCGGAGCGGATCGTCCTTCAGCCCAAAGACGGGGTGCTCCGGGCGCCTCACTTTGCCCAGCACGCGCTGGACAGCTGCCCACGCGTGGAGCGGTCCAAGGGCTGCGTCGCCGAGGTTCGCACAACGCTGGATCTCCAGCTTCAGACCAAAGTGGAAGGCATCGTCCGGACCCAGCTGCGCGAGCTCAAAGACAAGAACGTCAACCAGGCGGCGGTGGTGGTGCTCGACAACCGCACGGGGAAGGTCCTGGCCTGGGTCGGCAGCGACGACTACTTCGACGCAGCGCGGCTCGGGGCCAATGACGGCGTCACCGCCCGCCGCCAGCCAGGCTCCACGCTCAAGCCCCTCGTGTACGCACTTTACTTCGAGCGGGGTGGCTCACCTGCGGACCTGATCGCCGACCTCCCCACTGAGTTTCCCACCAAGGAGGGCGTGTACGTCCCGCAGAACTTCAGCCGCACCTACCGCGGGCCGATCAGCGTGCGCGACGCGCTCGGCAACTCGCTCAACGTTCCTGTGGTTGCCGTGGCGGCCGAGCTCGGCCCCAAGGCCATCCTGGATCGTCTCCACGCGCTGAACTTCCACACCATGGACCAGGAACCGGATCACTACGGCCTGGGCATTGCCCTTGGCGACGGTGACGCTCGCCTGCTCGACCTCGCCGGCGCCTACGCCGCGCTGGCCCGTGGCGGCGAGTACATCGAACCCAATTGGCTGATGGACGCGCGGCCGCGGCGGCGGCAGGTCATCTCCCCGGAGGCGAGCTACCAGATCCTGGACATCCTGGCCGATGACGACGCCCGCGCGCTGAGCTTTGGTCGCGCCGGCGTCCTGGCGCTGCCCTACCGCGTCGCGGTCAAGACGGGCACGAGCACGCATTTCCGCGACGCGTGGACCATCGGCACAACCCCGGATTTCACCGTGGCGGCATGGACCGGCAACTTCGACGGCGCGCCGATGCACCGCATCAGCGGCACCCGCGGCCCCGCGCCGATCCTTCGGCACGTCTTCCAAGCCCTCTACCCCCACGCGGCCGGACCCGGCGACGTGCCGTGGTTCACGACGCCCCGCGGCGTGGAGCAGCACCAGGTCTGCGCCTTCAGCGGCCAGCCCGCCGGCCCCCAATGCTCCCATCGCCGCCTGGAGGTGTTCGCCCACGGCCGTCGCGGCGCGTCGGGCGCCATGGGCATTGACGGACACCACACGCCCGGCGCGGACACCTGCCAGATGCACGTCGCGCTTCCCATCGACAAGCGCAACGGCCAGCGCGCCACCGCCAGCTGCGACCCCGCCTTCGTCGAGACCGCCGTCTTCCATCGCGTGCCGCCGGCGTGGCAGGAGTGGGCGCTCGAACAAGGCCTCGCGCCCCCGCCGGCCGGCTACTCGCCGCTGTGCGGCCCCAACCTCAACGCGGACGCGCACTCTGAGCGCCCCTACATCGCGCACCCACTGGACGGGGACGAATTCCTGCTCACCGGCGCGCCCCACGACAACGCGCGTTCCATGCCGATGCGCGCCCTCTACGACGGCCCAGAAGATCTAACCTGGTACGTGGACGGGAAAGCCATTGGCACCGTCGATCGCCCCTTCATGACGCGCTGGATGATGACCCGCGGCCCCCACACCGTCGGCGTCGGACGAGGCGGAATCGAGACCAGCGTGCGCATCGAAGTGCGCTGATCCGGAGCCCACCGCCGCGGCCCAGGCGCAACACCCGACGACCACGCCGAGCAGGTGGCGCGATCGCGCAATGCGCGCCGGTGAAGGCGCGGTTGCGCGAGGACGCGCGACACCTTACAACCGGCCCATGTCCACGAACTTCCAAAGCAGTGTTCTGCGCGAGCTCGCCTGGCGCGACCGCATTGATGCCACGACCCATACCGAGCTCGATGAGCTGCTCGGCAAGGAGTCCGTGGTGCTCTACGCCGGGTTCGATCCCACGGCGGACTCCCTGCACATCGGCAACCTGGTCGTCATGATGGGCCTGGCGTTCTACCAGCGCCACGGGCACAAGCCCCTGATGATCGCCGGCGGCGCCACCGGACGCATTGGCGACCCCTCGGGCAAGGCCACCGAGCGCGAGCTGATGAGTGTCGAGAAGATCGAGCACAACATCGCGTGCCACAGCGCGCAGCTGCGCACCATCCTCGACCGCGCCGTGCACATGCACCCTGAGAACCTGGGGGACGGCGCAGGCGAGGCGTGGGACACGCCGGTACTCAACAACTACGACTGGCTGCGGGACTGGACCTTCCTCGACTTCCTTCGGGACATCGGAAAGCACTTCCGCGTCAACACGATGATCGCCAAGGACTCCGTCAAGAACAGACTGACCGAACGGGAGCAGGGCCTGAGCTTCACCGAGTTCAGCTACATGCTCATCCAGGGCTTTGATTTCTACCACCTGCGCGAGCACCACAGCTGCCAGCTCCAGATTGGCGGCAGCGACCAATGGGGCAACATCACGGCGGGCACAGAGCTCATCCGCCGCAAGATGGGCGTCCCGGCTTTTGGCATGACCATGCCGCTGCTGCTCGACAGCGCCGGCAACAAATTTGGCAAGACCGCCGCCGGCGCCATCTGGCTCGACCCAGCCCGCACGAGCCCCTACGCGTTCTACCAGTACTGGATCAACCGCGACGACGCAGACGTGGAGAAGCTGTTCAAGACGTTCACGTTCCTGTCTCAAGACGAGATCACGGCGCTCTGCGCGCAGATCGAGGACGGCAGCAACCGCGGCCAGGTCCAGCAGCGGCTCGCCTACGAGATTACCTGGCTCGTGCACGGCAAGGACGAGGCAGACATGGCGGTGCGGGCCAGCCGGATGCTCTTCGGCGAGCGCATTGAAGGCCTGGACGACAAGGCCCTGGCGAGCCTGTTCGCCGAGGTGCCGAGCGCCGAAGTTTCCCGGGACGCGCTGGCGGCTGGAATCAACATCCTCGACCTCCTCGTGGACACCGGTCTGCAACCCTCCAAGGGGGCCGCGCGCCGGCTCGTGCAGCAGGGAGGCGGCTACGTGAACAATGAGCGCGTCGACGCCGACACCACCGTCACGCACGACCACCTCGCCAGCGAGTCCATGCTCGTCCTTCGCGCGGGCAAGAAGAAGTATCTCGTCGTAAAGACCGTGGGATGACGCCGCACGCAGCAGCGGCGTGGGCCAGATGCGCAGCGGTCCTGGCGCTCGCCGGGACCCTCGCCGGGTGTCCGGTTGGGCAGCGGGTGGAGGACCGGCAGGCGTCGGTCATGCCGGCGATCGTCTCCTACAAGGTGCAGGTCCGACCGCGGTCCGTGGCGGTCGTCATGGACGTGCGGCGGCCCCAGTCCGGCGACCTCGTCGTGGCGCTGCGCGACGGCAGCGACACCTGGACGCGCATCTACGACATCCAAGCCCGCGCCGGGGAAGAAATCCTGGAGGTCGTCGCGACCGACGATCCCGGTCACTGGCGCGTCCGAGGCGCCAACTCTCGCCGCATCAGCATCCGCTACCTGCTCGTCGCCGAGGATCATGCGCGGGTCTACACGGGCGACACAGCATTTCTGGCGTATGGGCGCTCCCTGCTGCTGACACCGGTCGGCGCCGCCAGGGAGGCCACCGACGAGGTGTGGATCGAGGTTGAGGCCGGCGACTGGCCCGTGGCCACCGGATGGGGCAGGCCCGACGCCAGCTTCAAGAGCTACGACGCCGTCGTCGACGCCGTGCTGCTGGCCGGTGACTGGAAGTTGACGGACCTCTCGCTCGATGGCGTCAGAGTGGGTATCGCCATCCGGGGACCGTGGGCCACGGACTCGGGCGCTGTCACCGGCATTCGGGGGCTGCTCCGCGCCATCGCCGAGTCCCAGACGCGTGTGTTTGGACGCTACCCGTCGGAGTCACTGCTCCTGGTGGTGCTGCCCGAGGAGACGACCACGCTGATCGCAGGGCCCAGATCGCTGGTGCTGCGGTGCCCCCAGGACGAGCAGCCGGAGAAGGATCTGGAGCTGGCATTGCAGATCGCCGAGGCACATTTCCGCCTGTGGAATGGCACGCGGTTCTCGGCGCGCCAGTCCGATACGGCGCCGTTCCGGCAGGGACACGCCGCCTGGTTCACGGAAGGCGCCAGCGCGTGGTACGGGCTGCGTACCGCCTACGAAGTCGGGCTCTTGTCCGCAGACCAACTGCTCGCCATGCTCAACGTGTGGATTGCCGCGTACTCGGCCCATCCGGACGCGACCCAAGCCACCATGGGGGACTTTGAGACACGCTATCGCCAGGACCCGGGCATCGCACAGCTCGCCCGCCTCAAGGGCGCACTGCTCGTGGCGCTGATGGACATCGAGCTACGGGCAGACAGTGGCGGCGCGCGCAGCTTCGACCTCGTCATGCGGCAGGTCGCCTTTGACTTCACCGGGGCCAAGCTGGGCTACACCACCAAGGACATCCAGAAGATCGTTGTCGGCGTGGGGGGTGCCAAATGGGAGACCTTTTTCACCCAGCACGTCGTCGGGCGCGAGCCCCTCCCCCTGACCCGTCTGGACCGGGGAGGGCTGATCGTCCTGCGCGGCGAGGACGGCGTCCCAAAAGTCACGCAGGCCACCGAGCTCTTCCAGGACTGGTTCCGCCCATGACGTGTCGCTGCGCACCACGATCCACCCGAATACCGTGGGCGATGGTACAAGTCCTGGCCGTCGGGTTGGCCCTCTGCTCCGTGGCCGCAACCGCCGTCGCCGGCGAACCCATCGTTCGGCACCATGTACTCCAGAGCGCCGCGCTCGGACCCCAGAACGTGGTCCTCGTCCTGCCCCCAGACTACGACAGCTCGTCCACAAGGTACCCCACGGTGCTCGCCATGGCCGGGCTCGGCGAGTCTGTCAGGGGCAACAAGGCCGGCGCCTATGGCTGGGTGGAGAAGTACGGCGTCGTGCCGGCGATGGCCGCACTTCACCGCGGCAGATTGACGCGTGCGGACTTTCAAGACCTCGTCACGGACGAGGCGCTCGCCCGCTACAACGCAGCGCTCGCCAAAGAGCCGTACCGCGGCGTCATCCTGGTCTGTCCCTACCCCCCCAATCTGAACAAGGGGATCCGGCAGCTCGACGGCTACGAGCGGTTCTGGTTCGATGAGCTCATGCCGTGGGTGGATGCGGAGTTCCGCACCACGTCTACATGGGGCATCGGCGGCATCTCGCTCGGCGGTCTGACCGCCACGCACGTGGGCTTTGGCAACCCCGGCAAGTTCGCCGCGATCAGCAGCCAACAAGCATCTGTGACCCGCTCCAGGCCACGGCTGGTCAAGCGCGCCGAGGCCCACCTGGAAGCGCTCAAGTCCACCCGCCTCAACATCGCCACCAGCCACCGTGACGGCTACCGCAAGGCGCTGACGCAATTTCACGAGGACCTCCTGCGCATCGGTCTGCCGCACCGGTTCGTCATCTTGCAAGGCGCGCACAACAAGCCATTCGTGAAGGGTCCAGGGAGCCTGGAAATCCTCCTCTTCCACGACCGCGCGCTGCGCGGCTCGGATGTGCTCCCGTGACCGACTCCTACGAGGTTCCCGACGCGGAACTGGTGGAGGAGATCCCCAAAATCAAGGGCTCGCGCTTCCTCGCATCGGTGGCGCCTGTGGACAGCGAAGCGGAGGCCGCGGAGCACCTCGAACGCGCCCGCAAAGCGGAACACGCCGCCCGACACCATTGTTGGGCGTACCGACTGGGTCCCGCGGGGGACGTGACGCGCTCCAGCGACGCGGGCGAGCCGTCTGGCTCGGCGGGCAAGCCGATTCTGGCCGCCATCGAGGGACGCGGACTGACCAACGTCAGTGTCGTCGTCACGCGGTACTTTGGCGGCACCAAGCTCGGCGTGGGCGGCCTGGTCCGCGCCTACGGCGACGCCGCCGCAGCCGCCCTGGCGCAGGTACCCACGCGGGTCATCGTGCCCACGAGAATCGTGGACATCAGCGTGCCGTACGACCAGCTCGGGACCCTGGAGACGATCGTCGCCCGCGAAGGTGTTGAGCGCCCGGAGGGCGTGTATGGCGACTTCGTGACGTTTGCCTTCGAGATCCCCGTGGCAGACGCGCAAGGGTTCGCCGCCCGCGTCTTCGACGCGAGCAGCGGGCGAATTCAGGCGGAGGTTCGGGAAAAGTAGTGGCGGGCGGAACACTGGTGCCCCGGCCACTGCGGCCGGGAACCGAGCGCTGTGTCCGTCCTATCGGGCGTAGTCGACCGCGCGGGTCTCGCGGATCACGCAGACCTTGACCTGACCTGGGTAGGTCATCTCCTGCTCGATCTTGCGGGCGATGTCCTTGCTCAGGACGAAGGCCTGGTCGTCGGACACGTCCTGGTGCGCGACCATCACGCGAATCTCGCGGCCAGCCTGGATGGCGTACGATTTCTCGACACCCTCAAAGCTGCTGGAGATGCGCTCCAGGTCCTCGAGGCGTCGAACGTAGGACTCGAGAATCTCGCGCCGTGCACCCGGTCGAGCGCCGGACAGCGCGTCGCCAGCCATAACCAGGTGGGCGTAGACCGACAGCTGGGGGACGTCGTCATGGTGGGCAGCCACCGCGTTGACGACGATGTCGTCCTCGCCAAACTTCTTGCAGAAATCACCGCCGATGAGCGCGTGGCTTCCCTCCATCTCATGCGTGAGCGCCTTGCCGATGTCGTGCAGGAGACCCGCGCGGCGAGCCACCTTGACCTTGAGGCCCAGCTCCGACGCCATCAGACCACATAGGAAGCCCACCTCAATGGAGTGCGACCACATGTTCTGTCCGTAACTGGTCCGGTACCGCAGGCGCCCAATGAGGTTGAGCAGCTCCTTGTGGATGCCGTGAAGGCCGAGTTCGAAAGCCGCCTTCTGCCCGGCCTCGGCGATGCGCTTGTCCACCTCCTTGGTGGTCTTCTCCACAATCTCCTCCACGCGTGAGGGGTGGATGCGACCGTCGGAGATGAGCTTCTCCAGGGTGATGCGGGCGATCTCGCGGCGAACCGGGTCAAAGCAGCTGATGAGGATGGCCTCGGGCGTGTCATCAATGATGAGATTGACGCCGGTGGCCGCCTCGATGGCGCGGATGTTGCGCCCTTCGCGGCCGATGATGCGGCCCTTGAGGTCGTCGCTGGGCAGCTGCACCACCTTGACGGTGCGCTCGGTCACATAATCGCCGGCGTACCTCTGGATGGCGATGCCGATGACACGCTTGGCGCGCCGCTCCGCCTCCGCGGTGGCCTCTTCTTCGATGCGCTTGACCTGCTTTGCGGCGTCGATCTTCGCTTGCCCACCGATCTGCTCCAGGAGCTGCTCTTTGGCCTGCTCCGCGGTCAGACCCGCGACGTTGGCCAACTTGACCTCGGCCTCCTTGAGGACGCCGTCAATCTTGCCCTCCTTCTTGTCCAGTTGTGCGACACGGGCAACGAGTTTCTCCTCCTTCTTCCCGATCTCCGTCTCGCGATCGTCGAGCTTGCTGGCCCGGCGGTCGGCATTGTCGTCGCGCTTGTCCAGCGCCGACTCCCGTTGTGCGATCTTGCTCTCGCGACCGTCAAACCGCTCCTCGGCTTTGACCAGCTCCTGGCGCCGCTCTCGCAGCTCCTTCTCCGCAGCCTCCTGTTGGGCGAGCAGAGCCTCTTTGGCGGTGAGTTCAGCCTGCTTGGTGATTGCGGACGCATCGTCACGCGCGGCGTTGAGCAGGCGCTGTGCCTCCTTCTCAGCGGCCTCTTTGGCCGCCTCTCCGTCCTCGCGTGCGCGCTTGGCGCCCATCATGAAGCCGCCGAACGCGCCGGCTATGACTCCTACCAAGAGACCGATTACGCCTATGGCGAATTCCATCGGTTCCTCCCTGCGGGGGTATAGGGTCGCTTCGGCCGCCCCCCTGGTGCGTCCGGACCCAGTAAGCGAGGGCGTGCGGCTCAGAAGGCCAGCGACACCCCCGACGGTGTAAGCACGCGCGACACCGGCCTGTCATGGGGCTCTCGGGGCAGCTCATCCACAAGCTGAAACGAGAACCCAACACCGACAGTCACAGCGCTCGCCGACAATTCGGCGAGTGCGCGATCGTAGTAGCCCCCGCCCCATCCGAGGCGGTAGCCCTGGCGGTCGAAGGCCAGGGCCGGAACGACAACGAGATCCAGCTCGGCGATGGGAACTTCGGGGCCGGTGGCCTCGAGGATGCCGAATACGCCGGGCATGAGCGTCGAGCGGACCGAGGCCGCCGTGGCTCCTGGAGGGGTAGGAATCCCGTGGAAAGTCAGGTGTCGCGGTTGGCGGTGCGTGCGCGGAAGCACAAAGCGCTTTCCAGCCGCCGCGGGCTCGTTGAGTACGACCATCGGGTCGATCTCCCCGCGGAACGCGCAGAAAAGCGCGACCGTGGTCGCCGCCTCAAACTCCGCCAGCGCTGCCAATCGTCCAGCCAGCAAGACGCTGGCCTGGACAGCTTCCTGCGCTGTCACCGCCTCTCGCCGCGTCCGCCACTGCGACCGCAGCCCGGCTTTCCCGGCTGACATGTCCTGACTCCTGCCCGACGGGACCGCCAGGTCAGGGAAGGTCAACCGCGCGACGCTCCAGCGTCGCCGATCTCGTCATCGAGTACGTCGAGTAGGGATTGGGACCGACGCTGGACCTCCTCGGCCAGCGTTCGGTTCGCCTCCCGTTCCGCGAAAAGCTCGTCCGCAAGCTTGAGTGCGACGAGCAAACAGACCTTCGGCATGGGCGCGGCTGGTGCCGCGTCGCGAAGGGCTTCCACCTGAGAACCAACGTATTCAGCCAGCTCCATGAGGGTCTCTTCGTCGCGATCGGTCTTCAGGCTGAGCTGATAACCGGCGACATTGAGGTTCACGGACCGCTTGCTCGATGCCATGACGCTTCCTGACTTGGTGGGCACGAGGGGCTTCCCCTTCCTCGAAACACCTGAGCCAATTGCCCCAGGTGCTGTCGTGCCGGTTCGCGCCTGCGCGCGAACATGGACTACCGATGTCAACGTAGACGTCCGTGTAGGTGTGCGTCAACAAAGATCACCGACGAGCAACCTGTGGACCAGTCTGTCCGTGGTGGCGACGCGGCCCGTGGTGTGAAACCGCGCCCCGGTCACGCCGCGTCCGTCGGCTCCCGGCTGCGGCCACGCGCGATGTGTTCGGCGACCAATCTGGGCAGCGCTCGGGTGTCAAATGGCTTGGCGACGTAGTCGTCACAGCCGGCATCCAGCGCCCTGGCGCGGTCGCTGGCCATGGCGTAGGCGGTCAACGCGATGATGATGACGCTGTCCATGTCGTCCCGCTCGCGGAGAAGCCGGGTCAGGGTGAGGCCGTCCATGCCCGGCATTTGAACGTCCATCAGAATCACCTGCGGGACCCACTCGGAGAGCACCTCAAGGGCCTCGTCCGCGTTGTAGGCCACGCGAACTTCGTACCCGTGAACCTCCAGAAGAAAGTGCGCCAGCTTGGCGTTTGCCGGATGATCGTCCACCACCAGAACTTGTGCGCCCGTCATCGGTGTAGCCCTCCAGTCTCGCTCCACAGCGCCTTGAGTTGGGAGATGATTTCGCCGCCCGTTCCCCTGCCCTTTCGGACCACCGCCTGGGCGTTGCTCTGGAGCGTCTCCAGGTCCTCAGCGCTCAGATCCATCGCGGTCCACACGAGGACCGGGACCGATTCACACCCGGGCACGGCCCTGAACCGCCGCAGGAACTCGAAACCGTCGACCCCCGGCATCATCAGGTCCAGAACCACGACGGTGGGGATCGCGTCGCGCACTGCGACAAGCCCTGACTCCGCGCCCGCGTGGTAATTGCCCTGAAGACCCACTTGATCCAGATGGACCCGCATCGCCAACAAAGCGTTGGGGTCGTCGTCCACCACGAGAACGTAGTTCGGGGTGGTGCGCTGGTTCGTCACCCCGGCCCTGGAAAGAGCCTCGACGAGCCGCTCGCGCTCCAGCGGCTTTCGCAGCACGTCCTGGACTGCAAACCCTGCCCCAAGGTTGTCATCGGCCACCACGGACGTGACTATGACCGGCACCGCCTCATAATGGGGCTGCCCCCTCAGCTCACGCAGCACGTCGAGCCCGCTTCCGTCGGGGAGTAAAATGTCGAGCGTGACCGCGTCAAAACGACGCCGACGGGCCAACTCCAACGCCTGCGCCGCTGTGCTGGCCGTCTCGATCTCGTACCCCTCGCCAACGAGGATGGCGACAATGAAGTCGAGGTCGCGGGGGTCGTCCTCCACAACGAGAATTGCCGGCGCAGACGGACTTGCTCCCGGCACCACCCGCCGCGCCGGCAGGCTGCGACGGATCCGTGAAATCCGTGGCAGAACCGCGTAGAAAACGCTGCCCACTCCCGGCTCGCTGTGCACCCCCACCGTGCCTCCCTGTGCCTCGACCAGGCGGCGGGTCAGCGCGAGGCCCAGACCCGTCCCGCCGTGCCGCTTGGTGGACCCGGCATCCAGCTGGTGGAACTCGGAAAACAGATGAGGAATGTCCTCGCTGGCAATGCCAACGCCCGGGTCTTCGACCTCCAACCGAAAGTAGCTCGCCCCCTCGGCCACCACACGCACGAGGATCTCGCCCTCGCCGGGCGTGAACTTGAGCGCGTTTGCAAGGTAGTTGTAGAGCACCTGTTTGAACCGGGACCCATCGAGTACTACCTCGTCGACGTCGGGGTCGACGGACGTCGCAATGGATAGACCTCGCTCGCTGGCCCACAAAGAGAGCACGCCCAGAACTTCGTCGACGAGCTCGGTGACGCGCACGGGCCTTGGATGGAAGTCCAGCTGGCCCGCGTCGACTTTGGACAGGTCGAGCACATCGTTGATCAGCTTGAGCAGGTGTTGGCCGCTCGCGAGAATGGCCTGCGTGAATTCCGCGTAGCGCGGCGAGTCGGGGGAGACCAGTCCGTCGTGGAGAATCTCAGCAAAGCCATTGATTGCGTTGAGGGGCGTGCGCAGCTCGTGCGACATATTGGCCAGGAACTGGCTCTTGAGCCGACTCGCGTCCTCAAATCGCTGTTTGTCCAGCTCGAGGCGATCGCCGCGCGAACGCTGCCGCTCAAACGCAGCCTGTTTGGCCTCGATGTAGGATTCGCCGAGGACGGACATCGCCCAGTCAAAATAGGCCCCATGTACAAGAGAACCCGTGACAGGCGATCGGGATCGTCGCTGTACGCACCGACCATCAGCGGGGTGAGCACCTGCGAGACCGACCGGACCAGCCGGTACCAGGCGGCGTACTCCACACCGACGGCGGCGTACATCCCGCCCTGCTCGCAGAGATTCGTCTCGTAGGCCGACCAATCACCGCTGGCGATCGCGTCGTCCAGCCGCTGGCGACCCTCAAGGTTCTGCTGATCCAGGACCTCCTGGGGCATGGCCTCGATGATGGGCCCAAAGTGCGAATCGCTCCGGGCCGACGCCAGCGCCGCTGCATTGAGCGCGTCGTGGTTGGCCAGATAGACTCGCCAGAAATCATCCCGGCCGACCATGTCTTGCGACCCAGGCCACGACGAAAACTACCCATTCTTGCTCCTGCGCGACGCCCATTGTGCTGACGTGAAGCGCCACGCGTCCGAACCCTGGCCTTGTGAGGTCACGAGCCCTCCCGACCCCGCTCGAGCCACTCAGCGACGAGCTGCGGCAGCTCACGGATGTCAAAGGGTTTGGCGACATAGTCGTCGCAGCCAGCATCCAGGGACTTCTCCCGGTCACCCGGCATGGCATACGCTGTCAGCGCCACGATAATCAACCCCGCGGTCCGAGGATCCGCCCGGAGCAAAGTGGTGAGGGTCAGCCCGTCCATACCCGGCATCTGTACGTCCATCAGGACGAGGTGTGGCAACCAATCGGCCAGCGTGGCCTGGGCTTCGGCGGCGTTGCGCGCCACCCGAACGTCGTACCCGTGGTCCTGCAGTAGAATCCTGGTCAACTTCGCGTTGGGAGGGTCGTCGTCCACAACCAGAATTCGCGCGCCACCCATCGTCCTGCTCCGCGGGACCCACCGACTTGCGCCCCACTGCGGCCGCGATCCCGTACCCACCATTTGCGCACCCGCGACGCGATCGCAAACTCCGGCGTGCGGGGAACCGTGGCGACCCCACTCAGGATCTGCTACCATCCATTCATGCGTTTCGTTGGACTGTTCGTCCTTCCCCTCGCGCTCGCCGCGTGCGGGGATGATTCCGGCTCCGGGCTCGCCCAGGAGACCATCGTCCCCGACGCCAGCGATGCATCCGACGCGGCGCCGGAACCTGACGTGACCACGGACGCCGCGCCCAACGACGTCGGCGACACCAGCCCCGACGCAAACGAGCGCGACGACGCGGGTGGCGATGTGCCCGACAACATGGACGCAGACATCGGGGACCTCAGCGATTCCGACGCCACGGACGACACAGCGGACGCTCTGGACTCGGACGCCGGCGACAGCGGCGACACCGACGGCGACGACACCGGCGACGTCGGCCCAGACCTCCCCGACGGGGTCGGTCCACGCTGCTTCGGCGAGATCTGGAACGAGGAAGATCCGGGACCCGACTACGACCAATACATGCCCGTGGTCGGCGACCACTGCCGCGGGACCAACTACCAGGACATCGTCGACGTGGAGCAGCTGGTGTTCCTGGGCGACTCCGTCACGCAGGGCACGCCGAACGACGAACACCTGCTGTGCATCGACAACGAGCACTTCTACCGCAACCTCCTGGCCGACTGGACTGCGGACCGCTTTGGCCTCGACAAGGGGGATCTGATCACCTACGGGCAGTGGCGCTCATACAGCTGCCTCTACAACGGCGAGCCCGGACTCCAGACCTCCGGCGACCTCCACAACTGCTCCAAATGGGGCGCCCGCACGGACGACTTCCTCGGCGACGCAAACTGCTCGGCGCACGAGGGCGACCTGCGCGAGCAATGCTGCAGCGTCTGCTGCGCCGACGGCACCTGCGGCGACAACGGCGCCTGCATCCGCGCGGCCAACGCCCCCGAACACGACGACCTCTGTGGCCGACCAGGCAAACAGATCTACCGGTGCCTTCCGGAGGGCGGCACCGCGCGGAACACGCTGTTCGTCTTCACCATGGGCGGCAACGACATCGCGAAGATTACCCAGGAGGGCGCGATGATCGACCCGGAGACGCCCGAGGGGGCCGCCGAGATCGAGGCGGGCTACCCGACCATCTGGGCGCTGGCCGAGCGCACGGTCGCCTACCTGGAGCAGGCCATCGCCTTCCTCAAGGACCCGGAGCGCTTTCCCAACGGCAGCCATGTGCTCTTCGCCAACCCGTTCGAGTTCACCGACGGTACTGGCATGACGAGCGCGTGCTCGCCGGACTCGATCAACATCCCGGGGCTCGGCGAGCTGGACATCTCAGCGCTGGGCCTGAACCTGGCGGAGCTGGGCGGCTTTGGGGAGTGGGCGCAGCCGGAGGTCCAGGCTGAGATCGTGATCTGGATCCTCGAACAATTCATGCGCATCGCCGACCAGTACGGCGCGGACATGATCTGGATGCTCGAACATTTCTGCGGTCACGGGTACGTCGCAACGGGGCCCGACGCGGACACGGAGAACCGCTGCTACCGCGAGGGCGACCCCACCGTGTGGTTCGACATCAGCTGCATCCACCCGAACACGCTCGGCCACAACGCCATCTACGAGATGTTCCGCGCCGTGATCGCGGAGTAGCCCCCGACGAAGCTGCGACAATTCGCAGGACGCCCGTCAGAACCAGGACGGTCCTTGGTAGAGGACCAGCAGCATCACGCTGGAGATGAACAGTCCGAAGCCGAAGGCGAGCGACCAGAACGCGACGCCCATTTGGGCCCGAAGCTGAGGAAGGAGCGCTGGTGCCGGCTCGGTCAGCCTTGCGCCTTGTACCGCGCCGCTTGTTCGACGTACCGCTTCCACGAGTATTCGATCCACTCCCTGTCCTTGTCCGAGAGTTGGCGCACCACTCGCCCCGGCGATCCGAGGATGAGCGAGCCCGGCGGGAACTTCTTGTTCATGGTCACCACGGCGCCCGCCCCGACGATCGACCAGTCGCCGATCTCCGCGTTGTCCAACACCACGCTGCCCATCCCGATGATGCAATTGCTCCCCACCTTGGCGCCGTGCAGCGTCACATTGTGACCGATGGTCACCTGGTCGCCCACGCAGGCGTCCGACATTCCGTCGGTCATGTGGATGACGGTGCCGTCCTGTACCGAACACCGCGCACCGAGAACGATCTTCCCGTCGTCACCGCGCAGGGTCGTGTTGGGCCAGATGGAGCACTCGGGCCCCACGGTCACATCGCCAATCAGGACCGCGCGCCGATGCACGAACGCGGAAGGGTGCACGTCGGGGACGAGGTCCCCGAGCGCTTCGAGCCAAGGCTTGTCGTTCATGATCAGTCCGTGAAGAAGCCGCCACCGCCGACGGTCAGGCGAAAATAGCCGCCGGTGAACGCGACGCCCTCGAGGTTCTGAACGTCCTCTTCGAGATCGTTCTGCCAGGAGCCGCCTGCGACCGACGAGATGAAACCGAGCTCTGCGCCCACAATGAGTCCACCGCCGCCGGACCCATCCTCATCCTCCTGCAGCAACAGCGCCTGCACGCCGATGCCGAGCTCATAGTAGAAGAAACCCGTGACGAAGGTCTCCGACTCGCCGGGGCCGATGACCGCGTCGCCAAAGGTCATGTTTCGGGACGCTTGTCGGTTGCTGATCTGCACCTCGATGCTTGCGCCACCCACACCGGCATACGGGTAGAGAATCGCGTACTTCTCGCGGAGAATGTTGTACCCGAGGCTGAAGCCGCCGCCGCCGCCGCCCATGGCGACCGACCCCTTCTCAGTCTGGTAATCGGGGTGGACAAAGCCAAACCCATTGCCCCCGAGGATGACGCCTCCGACGTAGATCTTGCCGCCTCCGCCGATGCTGGCGGCCGTGCTGTTGATACCCGGCCCCGCGCCCAGGAGTGACTCTTCGGCCAGCACCAGGTCCAGGTTGAGGACCCCACCGCTCAGCACACCGGGGCTGAAGTGCCCAAACCCGCCTACCGTCGGCACGTCTTCCGCGGCCGCCACGCACGCCACGAGCAGAAGCGACGCAGAGATCGCCAAGAATGAGAGTTTCTTCATACTCGTATTTGGTTGCGAACCCCCAGATCGTGTCAAGGCACCCAGCGCAACCCATCAGGCACCTGGACGTTTGTATAGGCGACACACTTGCCGGTATACAGTACCCTCACGTGCGCTCAAATGGGTCTTTAAACATGTAGGGAGTCACCGTGATTCGCACCATCAACACACCGATGGCCCTGGCACTCATTGTGTGCCTCGCCGGGTGCAGCGATCCACCGGGCGCCGGCGTGACCGTCGGGACGCGCTGCCAATCTGACGCAGAGTGTTTCAACGGCTTCCGCTGCCTGGACGGCGCCTGCATCCAGGAAGATCTGGGCGACACCGGCGGCGGCGGGGACGATGCCTCGCAGGACACCGACGCGGAAAGCTGCGAAGGCAGAGACTGCATCGACTCCTGTCATCCGACGTGCTTCGCCGGAGAGCAGTGCATCGACGGTGCCTGCATCTGCACCGAGGGAGCGGCCCGCCCCTGCGGCTCCAAGCTTGGCATCTGCCGGTACGGCCAGCAGCACTGTGAGGGGCGGGAGTGGAGCGAGTGCCGCGGCGGTGTACAGCCCGAGACGGAGACGTGCGACGGGCTCGACAACGACTGCGACGGGGACGTGGACGAAGGAACCGCGCGGACCTTCTTCCTGGATCGCGACGGCGACGGCTTTGGCACAGACGAGCAGACCATGGAGGGGTGCGAACCCGAGGAAGGGTTCACCGCGCTCGAGGGCGACTGCGACGACGACGACGACAACAGCTACCCCGGGGCCGACGAGCTCTGCGACCAGCGGGACAACAACTGCAATGGCACCGTGGACGAGGGACTGGCCACACCTTGGTTTGCGGACCTGGACGACGACGGTTGGGGTGATACGAACAGTCTGGTCGAGGTCTGCGGACAGCCCGACGGGCACGTGGACCGCCCCGGCGATTGCCACGACGGTGACGCGGCCATCCATCCGGACGCCGTGGAGGTCTGCGACGGTCTCGACAACAATTGCGCCGCCGGTACCGACGACGAAGACCCCGACCTGCTCGCGACGGACCTCGTGTGCCTGACCGACGGCGTCTGTTCCGGCGCCCAGCCGGTCTGCCGGGGGGCTGAGGGCTGGCAGTGCGGCTATCCCGACGCCTACCAGGAGACGGAGACCGCCTGCGACAACATCGACAATGACTGCGACGGCCAGACCGACGAAGGCCTGCGGACGGCGTGGTGGCTGGACGCAGACGAGGACGGGCACGGCGCCATTGGGTCCCGCGTTGACGCCTGCGGCCCACCCAGCCCTCGCCACGTCCAACAGGGAGGCGATTGCGCGGACCAGAACGCAGCCATTCATCCCGACGCTGACGAGGTCTGTGATGGCCTGGACAACGACTGCGACGCCAGCGTGGACACGATGGACAACGGCCTCCTTCCCTCCCCCGACGGGTGCCTGCAACAAGGAGTCTGCCGCGGCACGGCGCCCAGCTGCCGCGGCGTGCGCGGCTGGCTGTGCATCTACCAGGACCCGCGGCACGAGGAGGACGAAACCCAATGCGACGGCCTCGACAACGACTGCGACGGCGTCACCGACGAGGACATCGCGCGGCCCTGCGGGACCGACACCGGCGTCTGCACCCGCGGTCAAGAGGTCTGCACATTCGGGGTGTACGGCGAATGCACCGGCGAGCAGGGCGTGCCGGAGACGGACGACGAGTCGGCGATTGGCCTGTGCGACCGGCTGGACAATGACTGCGATGGGCAGACCGATGAAGGCTGCACGTGCATTGAGGGCGACAGCATCGACTGCGGCACGGATGTGGGCCTGTGCACGGTGGGCGTCCAGCGGTGCACCAATGGAGCGTACCTGGCCTGCGACGGCGTCGGTCCGGTGGCGGAGGTGTGTGACCCGCAGTTCTCCGACGGAGACTGCGACGGACTCGACGACATCCAGGAGGGCCTGACGACGCCCTATTTCGTAGACCGGGACCGGGACGGGTTTGGCGCCGGTGTCCTCCGTCATCGCTGCGGGCCACTGGGCCCGGGTCAGGCGGCGCGGGCCGGCGATTGCGACGACGACAACAACCTCATCCACCCCGACGCACGCGAGGTCTGCGACGGCCTCGACAACGACTGCAACAACAACGTCGACGACGACCCAACGCCGTCCAACCTGACGTGTGAGCAACGCGGTGTCTGCCAGGGTACCGTGCCCACTTGTACGGGAGAACCTGGCTGGGCATGCGTGTACGACTCGCCGCTCTACGAGCAGGCCGAGACCCTCTGCGACGGCGTCGACAACGACTGCGACGGTGCCGCGGACGAGGACCTTGAGCGCACGTACTTCCTGGACGACGACCGGGATGGGTTTGGCGTCGGCGCCCCGCTGTTGACCTGCGGCCCGGACCAACCGGGCCAGGCTGAGGTCGACGGCGACTGCAACGACCGAAACCCAGCCATTCACCCCGACGCGGACGAAGTCTGCGACGGCCTGGACAACGACTGCTCCGCGACCGTAGACGACAACCTTGGGGCCCCCCCCGACATCTGCGAGCAGCGCGGGGTGTGCGCGGGGACACAGGCGACGTGTGCGGCGCGAAACGGGTGGGTGTGCAACTACGCTGATCCTCGCTACGAGCCCGTGGAGACGCGATGCGACGACGCCGACAACGACTGCGACGGCCAGACCGACGAGAACCTGGGCCAGACCTGGTACACGGACACGGACCGTGACGGCTACGGAACGGGCCCAGCCCAGCGCACCTGTGTCGCCCTCGGGCCCGGGCAGGCGGGACGCGCCGGCGACTGCAACGACAACAACCGCGACATCCATCCCGGCGCCGACGAGATCTGCAACGGCATCGACGACGACTGCGACAACGCGCTCGACGACAACCCAATCGCCTCCGACCTGGTCTGCGAGCAGCGCGGGGTCTGCGCCGGCACGCAGCCCAGCTGCGCCGGGGTTGACGGCTGGGAATGCGTCTACGACGACCCCCGGTACGAACAGGCCGAGACGCTCTGCGACACGGCCGACAACGACTGCGACGGCCAGACGGACGAGAACCTCACGACCACGTGGTTCACCGACGGCGACCGCGACGGCTTTGGAGACGGGGCGCCGCGGCAGCAATGCGGCGACATCCGCGCCGGCCAGGCCGACAACGCCGACGACTGCGACGACGGCGATCGGCTGATCAACCCCGACGCAGACGAGCGCTGCCTCAATGGCCTGGACGACGACTGCGACGGCGACGTGGACGAGGGGTGTCCCAACTGCGACCCCCAGATCGACGCGGACTTTGATGGCGCAAACCAATGCCAGGACTGCGACGACACGAACGGCGCCGTGCTGCCCGGAGCGGACGAGCGCTGCAACGGCGTGGACGACGACTGCGACGGCCTCATCGACGAGGACTTCGACGGCGACGGCGACGGCTGGTCCGTCTGCGCCCTCGATCCCGAGGACTTCGACTGCGACGACGGCAACGAAAACATCCACCCCGGCCAGCCCGAAGACTGCGGGCAGGACGGTCGCGGCAACGGCGACGACGACAATTGCAACGGCTACATCGACGAGGGGTGCGACCCGTGCGACCCGGTAGACGGGGACGGCGACGGGGTCTCGGAGTGCGACGGTGACTGCGCGCCCAACGACGGAGACGTGTTTCCGGACGCGCCGGAGCTGTGCGACGGCATCGACAACGACTGCAACCTGTTCACGGTCCTCAACTGCGAGGTCTCCGACCCATGCAACCACGACGGCGACGGTGACTTCGGAGACGACGCCGATGTCTGTGCCGACGACCTCATCTGCGGGCAATTGGTGGACCGGCGCGGTGAGCCGACCGGCGAATACCTGTGCACGGCCTTCTGCAACACGAGCGAGACCGGAGACATTGGTGACGGGTGTGCCGAGGACGAGACGTGCTTCTACGACCTCTTGCGGTCCGCCGCCGTGCACGGCTGCGCACGAACCGTCGATGCTCCGGGCACGCTGCGCGGCGGGGAGACCTGCGGCGGTGACGAGGAGTGCCGCTCCAACAGCTGCGTGCGAATCGCGCCGGGCCGCGACGGGTCCGTCTGCCTGGACTACTGTAACTCCGACGCCTATTGCACCGCGCCGGGAACGGTCTGCCGTCCGCTGCGACCGGGGCTGGACGCGCGTTGCTGGCCCGACGCTTCCCTCGGCAACGGCTCCACCGGCGACAGCTGCATCTCCGACCTGGCATGCGACCACGGCTACTGCGCCAATGTAGACGGCGACCGCTACTGCACCGAGGCCTGTTGTGCGGCCACGGATTGCCCCGGCGGTCACGTCTGTGCGCTGTCCGGCGAGCAGGTCGACAGCGGGTTCGCCTACCCGGACCCAGACGAGACCCCGTGCAACAACAACAGCGACTGTGCCGGGCAGCAGGTCTGCCTGCAATCAGGAATCTGCGCCCGCATCCTCACGGACACCTCGCCCACATGTGTACCGGTGGACAGCGGAAACCACGACCGGCCCGCCGGCTCCGCGTGCTCCAGAAACGACCAGTGTCGCAGCGATTTCTGCGCCGACAACCTGGGCGTCTGTGTGGAACCCTGCTGCAGCGACGCGGTCTGCCCCGAGGGGCTGGCCTGCGAACTTCAAGTCATCGAAACCCGTGACGACCGCGTCACCAGCGCTCGGGTCTGCATCAACATCAGCACCGACGATCTCCTCCTGAGGACAACACCGTGAAGAAAACCATCGTGACCCTCAGCGTCGCCCTTGCGGCGCTGTCGGGTTGCTCCAGCGACATCACCGGCCCCACGCCTTCGCTACCCGGCGAACCGGGCACCGACAGCGCCCCAGCGTCGCCGGGATTTGTCTGCAACGAGCAGATCGAGACCTGGGTGACGTTGACCGGTCACGGGTTCAGCCCGTTGCTCGAAGACGCCATCGCCGACGATGCGGACCCCTCCATCGTGCTGCCATCCGTCCAACTCTTCCTGGCGCAGGACCTCAATGGCGACTTGATCCAGGACGCCGAGGCGGTCGTCATCACCGGCTCAGAGGACGCCGACAGCCCTGTCCGATGGGAGGACAGGAACACCTTGCGCTTCCGCGTCACCCCCGAACATGCCCTGCCCGCGGGCGTCTACGGCGTCGTGGTCGTCAACCCCGACGGCAGGCGCGGCGTGGCGCCCGCCGCTTTTGCCGCAGTCGACAGGCCCACCGTGACCGGCATTGTGGACGAGCTCGCCTGCGTCGCCCAATCGGGCCGCAGCGCCGTCGTCAGCGGCACAGGATTCCTCGTCCGGGGTGACACGCTTCCGCAAGTCACCGTAGGTGATGTTGTCTACCAGCCAACCGGTGCCGAGGGGTGCACCGACCTACCCAAGGTCTTTGGCACGTGGACAATGTGCACCTCGCTGTCCATCGACATCGCGCAGGACGACTTTGCGCCCGGATTGTTCGACGTGTCGGTCCAGAACCCGGCGCCAGCCGCGTGCGGCACGCTACCCGACGACGGCGTGCAACTCACGGTCGTCCCGCCGCCCGCCGTGGCCGACATTCAGCCCGAACCCACATGCTCGGAGCAGCTCGACTACGAGATGTCCGTCACCGGCACCGGCTTTGTCCGCATTGGTGGCGACTCGGCGGCGCTGCCCACCGTACAGATCGGCGACATCACGTACGACGCCACGGAGGCCCGCGGCTGCACGGACATCGATTCGCTGGCGGTTCTTGAGGCGCAGACGTGCACGGAGCTGGTCATCGCCGTACCCGCGGGAGACCAACCGCCCGGCAACCAGCCGGTGCAGGTCACCAATCCGCTCCCCGCAGGCTGCGGGTCCACCGAGGCGGTGGACCTCACGGTCGTACCCCCGCCCCAGATTGACTCCATCGATCCACTGCCCGTTTGCACGGCCCAGGCGGACACGGTGCTCAACCTGCGAGGTCGCGACTTTCTCACCGTCGGTGACGCCAACCCGACCGCCCTCATCGAGGGTGAGGAGTACCCTGCCACAGCCAGCGACTGCGAACCCGTGGAGGGCCCCGCAGTCGCGACACAGACCTGCCAGTCCCTGTTGATCACGGTCCCCGCGGGCAGCTTTCCAGACGGCGGCGCCGTCGAGGTCGCCGTGCGCAACCCCGACCCCGCCGCCTGTACCACGGTGGAGACCGCGACTCTCATCACGGTCCCGCCGCCGGCGCTCACGTCTCTGGACGCCAATTTCGCGTGTCTGGAGACCGCCATCGGGACCTCCACGCTCCACGGCGAGGGCCTCCTGCGAATTGGGGATGAGGTCCCCGAGGTCACAGTCGGGGGCCAACCCGCGACGGTCGAATCCCTGGACGATTGCACGCCGCTCGACGGCGTGGAGGGGGTCGATGTCTGCCGCCAGGCGACGCTTGTCCTGCCCATGGGGGCCACCGAGCAGGAGCTCGATGTGGTCGCGACCAATCCACTGCCGGCCGGCTGCAGCAGCGATCCCATTACCCTGCGCAACTTCGCGCCCCCGACGGTCCTCAGCGCGGCGCCAGTGCTCTTCTGCAACGGGGACGGCGGCACGGGGATGAACATCACGGGCACCGGCTTCTACGCCGTGGACGACGCGCTGCCGTCCATGGTCGTCGGTGAGACCGTCGTCCTGGCGGACGCGGTGAGACCGTCGTCCTGGCGGACGCGGTGGAAGGTTGCGAGACCGTGGACGGACTCAGCGCCGAGGTCCGAAACTGCACCATGTTGACCGCCACGCTCCCGGCGAACTCTGCGGCCCCGGATGTCTACGAGATCGCGGTGATCGGCGCCGCCCCGCTGGCCTGTCCTCAGGTGGACCCAGGTCCCCAGGTCGTCGTCGCCGGCGCGCCATTCATCGAGTCCTACGAGCCGCCCGCCGTGTGCCGCGGTCAGTTTGACGGCGTGATGACGGTGCGCGGCACAGGTTTCTTTGAGATCGACGGGGCGTCGCCCACGGTGACTGCCAACGGACAGCCCGCGGAGGTGACCGGCTCCGTGGACTGCGTCGCCGTGGACACGGCGCCGGGTGTCGTCGCGTGCAACGGCATCGACATCCTCGTGCCCGAGTCGCTTCGCGACGAAGACCTCCTCGTGGCGCTGACCAACCCGGCCCCAGCCGACTGCGAGACCGCGACCATCGAGGTTCCGTTGGAGGAGCCCCCCGTCATCGACGACGTTCAGCCACGCAAGATCTGTGACGCCGGCGGCTCGCTGGAGCTGACGGGTGACCATTTTGCCGACGGAATGGTGGTGCGTCTGGACGGCGTGGACGCCGAGTCTGTGGAAGTCCATTCGCCGCAGTCGGCTACCGCGACCTGGTCCGGCCCCCTCACCCCAGGACTCGCGACGCTGGAGGCGCAGAACCCGTCGGGCTGCATGGCGACCTTCGAGACCGTGATTCGCATCACGGAAGGTCCGGTCGTCTTCTACGTGGACCCGCCGGTGCTCTACAACGGCGTCGCCATCCAGGTCACTGTCTTCCTTGGCAACCTGTACGGAGGGTCGGTGACGGAGGTGATGCTCACGGGTCCGGACGACAGCGTCCACGAGCTGGAGTTTACGTTTGACTCCGAGCGCCCCGGACGCGTCCAGGCCATCGTCCCCGCCGGACTGACCGCCGGGTTGTACGACGTGACGTTGGCGGACGACGTGGACTGCCTGGGAACCACCGAGGACCTTGTGCTGGTCACGGACGAGACCCGCGTCGCCCTCAGCGCGATCGCCCCGCCGTTCGGCTGGACCTCGGCGATCACCGGCGTGACGCTCACCACGCCGGACCCGATTCCCAATGATTTGTCCCCGTTCCTCGCCACGCCCCGCGCGTACATCAACCCGTCTGACGCCCAACCCGGCGACATCGCCACGGAGATCAAAGCGCTGGCGTTTGTCGGGCCGCAGGAGCTGACGGGCATCGTCCCCGACGGACTCCCGCCCGGCACCTATGACGTGATCGTCGTCAACCCCGACGCGACAGTGGGTGTCCTGGACGCCGGCTTCACGGTGACCGTGGACCCGCCGCCCATCGTGACCGGGGTGAACCCTGGCTCCTGGGAGACCAACGAGGAGGCGCTCGCGTTCCGCATCGACGGCAACAACTTCACCGACGTGACGGTGACCGCAGAGTGCGTGGACTCGGCGGGCAACGCGCTCCCGGCCCCCAACTTCACCATCGGTGCGGTGACACCGCAGACCATCGACGCCACGGTGAACACGTCCTCCCTGTCCCACCTGTCGGTCTGCGCCCTGCAGGTGACCAATGCCGACGGCTCGTTTGACGAGTTCAGCCCCGTCACCGTGACGAACCCGGCGGGTAATTTCGTCTCCTTCCGCACCGGCCCTCAGCTGGAGACCGCGCGTCGTGGCCCAGCCATGGTCGGCGGCGCGCCGGCTCGGACCACGCGCATTCTCTACGCCCTGGGCGGGGACGACGGGACCGCCGACGGGGCCCTGTCCACAGGCGAGTACGCCACGCTCGACCGATTTGGTCAGCCGCAGGTCTGGCAACCCTTGCCGGGGTCACTGCCCACGCCGCTGGCCCAGACCCGCGCGGTCCGGGTCCGGGACTTTGTGTATCTTCCCGGCGGACGCGACGCGGACGGGGCCTCAAGCGATGTCTGGCGCGCCCAGATCCTCGACCCGCTGTTCGTGCCCAGCATCGACAGCGTCGACTTCGACTTCCCTGAGGGTGGCGAGGACGGCTTCCTGGAGGGTGTCTACTACTACCGGGTGTCTGCGGTCCTCGCCGGTGACAATCCTGCCAACCCCGGCGGCGAGACCCTCGCCTCCGAGGCGCAGCCGCTGTTTGTCCCGAGCCTCGACCGTGCGCTGCACATCGCAATCGGCTGGACGCCGGTGGACGACGCTGTCTCCTACCGCATCTACCGCACCGAACTGCCGGACGCGCAGGCCGGTCAAGAGCAACTTCTGGCCGAGATTCCCGGTGACGAACTGGCCTACGTGGACGACGGTCTGACGCCGTTCCTGGACACCACGGGGCCCCTGCCGATTGGCGCGCTCGGGAACTGGCGCTCCGTCGCGACCCTCTCCACCGCCCGGTACGACCACGGTGTGGCGGTCAGCGCAGACCTCGAGGACCCAGCGGTCCACCACATCGTCATCGCCGGCGGCACGGACGGCGTGGACCTCAACGCCGACGTGGATGTCATCACCGTGACTGTGAATGGACCCCGCGATCAGACCGTTGGGCTCAGCACCACGACCGACTACCTGGACGAGCCGCGCACCGGACTGGAAGTCGTGGTCGCCGACCCGACCAACTCCAGCCTCCTGGCGCCGGACAGGGCGTTCGTCTACTTCCTGTCCGGGTCCGGAGACGGCGACATCACGCAGACCGACTTCGCGCCCCTGATGCCCGGCGGAGCGCTCGGCACGCTGGACACCACGGAGCGGCTGCGTCCATTCCGGGCCCACTACGTCGCCGCGGTGGCCAACAACACGCTGGTCGCCGTGGGAGGCCAGGGTGACTCGCCGAGTTCGACGGGCCAGAGCAGCGGCCTGGCTGGACGGGACGGCACCTTGGACAACTGGAACTCCCTCGGCAACACCGGTCTTCTGGACCGGGTGCGCATGGGTCGCGCCGTGTTTGGCGGTTTCCTCTACATCGGGGGCGGCACTGGCCCCATGGACGGCGCAACCCGCGCCGTTGAGTTCTCCATCTTGGGAGGTGTCCCGTGACGATGCGCATTTTGACCGCAACCGGAGCGCTGCTGGCGGTGCTCGCTTTCTCCAGCGCCGCCCTCGCTGACAAGCCCGGCTACTTCGTCGCGCCCCACGTCGGCGTCCTGGTGCCTCAGCTGGCCACGGAGCTCGACAGCTCCGTCGTGTTTGGGCTCGAACTGGGCTATGTGGTGCCCGTGGACATGGGCGGCTTTGTGCGCCCACTCGGCTTTGAGTTCGACGTCATGGGAACCCTGCCCGGCGCCAGCGGTGGCGGCACGTCCGAGCAGCTCGGCGAGGACGGCGGCACCTACGACTACGATGTCCGCGTGACGATGGTGATCCTGGAGCTGACGGCGAGCTGGCGTTTCGACATCACCGACATCGTCGGCGTCTACGTCCAGGCTGGACCGCGGGCCTACTTCATCCAGACCACCGTGGACGCCAGTTCCGGCACCGCCGACTTCGGGCGTCGCACACAGGGTGACAACGCCTTCGGCGGCGTGTTCGCGGTGGGCGGCGACCTCACGCTCGGTCCCGGCGCGGTCTTTCTGGCTGCCGAGTACGCGGGTAGCGACCTGAAAACCCGCCTCGCGGGGGACGCAAACACGGGTGCGCTGGCGTTTGACCTGGGTTACCGCATCCGCTTTTGACCCACGCCCGACACGTGCGCAGATCGTGCGGGAAGCTCGCCCGATTCCGAGTGAGCCGTCGGCCATCGTGTGATACTACTGGGCTCGATGGCGCGAAACCTCGACGACGTGAATCATCTTGTTGTCGTCTGCGTGGGCAAGGACTGCCGCAAACGTGGCGCCAGCGCCGTGCGCCGCGCCGCCAAGGACTGCCTTCAGGAAGCTGGTGTCCGCCGCACGTCCCTCGTGCTCAAGACCAAGTGCGCGGGCATGTGCAAGCAAGGGCCCGTGCTGTGCCACCAGCCGTCCAACACCTGGCTCACGGACGCGACCCCAAAGCGGGTCCGCACCCTCCTCACTACGCTGCTGGAAGGGTAGTGCCGGTTCAGGGCTCGCCCTGTGCGCCACGCAGGACCTCCAATACCTCCCAGCGCCGCTGGTAGAGTCCCTGGTCGCAGAGATCGTCCACGGGGCTTCCGCCGGGACGCAGCGCCGCGATGATGGCCTCGGCATCCTCCTCAAACCGCGCGCGAAGCGCTTCGAGGGGGAGCGTATTCGGCGTCGTCATCAGCTCGTCCAGCCACAGCGGGTCCGAGGTACCGAGCCCCAGATCAGGCATTCCAGGACTCGCCGCTGCCAGAATCCGGAAGCCCGGCGCGACGTAGAAGTTCTGCACCACATTCCACGCCTCGAGCAGCGCCTCCATGGGTTCAAACCCCTCCCCGATGCACTGGGAGACGATCTCATCACGCCACGGCGGGGACCAGAGGAGAAAGTCAGGGTCCAGCGCGCCCTGGACGCCGTAGAACACGACCTCCGCCCCGCCCTGGCGCAGCTTCTCCGCGATCCAGGTGAAGTCCACATCCCAGGTGAGGTCAATGAGGCTCGGCGTCTCGAAGGGATCGTGCTCCCGCTGCCCGCCGTAGGTGCGAATGTGGGGTTCACGCGTGCCCGTGTCCCAGATGTGCTGCGCGGCGCCACCGTAGTCGAAGACAAACGCAGCCGCGCGCGCGCCCGGCTCCGCGAGGAGCGCCCCCATCGCCAGCGCAATGGGCGCCGTCTCGGGACCGTGGGCCGCCACCATCTGCGCGCGGTCGGGGCGCACGTCCGCGCGGGCCTCCAGGTAGGGCTCCCCGTCCACGGCCTCCCACGCGCCGTACCAGACCCGATCCTGCTCCGGGTCGTCCAGCACGACGTCGATCGGGTCGTCCGTGCCAACGACCAGCCGTTCCCGCACCCCGTCGCACACGCGGTAGACGTCTGCGGCGAGGGCGTCGAAGAGCTCGTTGGCGACGAGCGCACCTACAAACGGGCGCGGCAGCACATCGCACAGGTCTTGCGCCGACGCGTGCACAAACTCCACGCCCTCCACTTCGAGGTTCGCGTCACTCTTGTCCAGCGCGATCACGCGCAGGTCGGACGCCCACTCCGGGCGCTCGCGGCGAAGGGCATTGCCGATGTCACGGAGAAACTTTCCGTGGCCTGCAGCCACGTCCACCACGCAGAACGGGCCCCCCTCCCAATAGCTCAGGATACGCCGCGCGACGAGCTCGCCAAACCAGGGGGACAGCCGGTGGGGGTAGGTCCAGAAGTCGCCGCCGTAGCCAAAGTCGACTTCGCCGCTGCTGTAATAGCCCCATTGGGGGTCATACAGGCTGCGCTCCATGAAAGTGGAGAACGGGACCATGCCGGGGCGAGGCTCCGGCAGCATCGTCAGGAAGGCGTCCAACATGGCAAAGGAGATTGCTGCAGCGGCGCAGCCAGTCAAGGCCTAGCAGGTGAGTGGTGTTTTTCGCGGACCGAGCCGGGGCGAGACAAACGGTGCCGAATT